>NZ_JBNNTI010000001.1:472888-571110 GCF_050278625.1 Viridibacillus sp. NPDC096237
ACTCCAGTGCCTTTCGGAGCTAAACGGGCGCGTTCAGCATTTAAAATAAAAATAAAAATAAAAAAAAGACCACTAGAGAGCCATGGTCTCTTTAGTAGTCTTTTCCAGAACAAATACTGAATTATTTGCTCACAACTTCTTTACCTTTGTATTGACCGCATGCTTTACATACGTGGTGAGCCAATTTACTTTCACCACAGTTTGGGCAAGCAACCATACCTGGTAGAGCTAGTTTGAAATGTGTGCGACGTTTACGTTTCGCAGTTTTAGAAGTTCTTCTAAATGGTACAGCCATCGATGGCACCTCCTTACAGATCGGTTATTCGTCTGTTTGATCAAAATACTTAGCTAAATTAGCAAGTCTTGGATCTATTTTTTTTGTGTCATTCTGTTTTCGATAGGCTAACTCGTCCTCCGTTGAAAAACTCCAATCAGAGTTATTCTTAGGTGCCGGAATTGTCGCATCTTCTTTATACACTTGCATCGGAATTTCTAATAAAATTAGTTCTTCTAACACAGGGTCAACATTTACTACTTCACCTTCAACAACGTGAAGGTTATCATAGTCATTCTCATCAACAGTTTCTGACCAACTGAATATTTCGTCGGACTCAATATCAAATGAAAACTCAACGTCTTCCCATGTTCGTGCACAAGGAAGTATTAGCGTGCCTGTCAATTGAAAATGACAAGTGATTTGGGATGCACCAAATGTGCAGTGCCCTTTTACATGAACAGGTGTAATCTGACGGATGTCCGGGTTACGTTTCATCACATCATCCAATTGAACTAATTCGTCAATCGGCATCCCGTTTTGGCGATATTTAGATAATTGTGGGATTGCCCATTTCATACGTTTATCACCTCAAGACAACAAAGTTGATTATATAATGCTAAATAATAGATGTCAAGATATTTTCTTGTCACTATAACAAACTATCCGTATAATTACGTCATAGAGTGTAAATGGGGTGAAGATTTGATAGCAACCGGTGTAATTGTAGAATATAATCCTTTTCATAACGGCCATCTCCATCATATCAGACAATCACGTAAAGAAACAAATGCAGATATTGTCATTGCCGTGATGAGCGGTCACTTTTTACAAAGAGGTGAACCAGCTTTTGTCGATAAATGGTCGAGAACTCGAATGGCCCTCGCTTCAGGTGCAGATCTTGTTGTCGAATTACCTTATGTGTACGCCACCGCTCAAGCATCTGATTTTGCTAAAGGTGGTATAAGTATATTAGATGCTCTGTGCTGTAACTATTTTTCATTTGGTAGCGAAGAAGGTAATATAATACCGTTTTTAAATAGTTACAGCCTGTTACAAGAGCATAACGACACTTTACAGCAAATAATAAAGGATTCTATTCAAACAGGTATAAGCTATCCTCAAGCGTTAAATACGGCATACAAACAGCTTGTCCCAATGAACGGACAGTCATTCGTTGATTTATCAAAACCAAATAATATTTTAGGTTTTCATTATATTGAAGCAGCATATAAAATTCGTTCGAAGATGAAAGCTGTGACGATACAGCGTATTAAGGCAGGTTTTCATGATACGATTGAAGTAGATTCAACAATTGCTAGTGCTACTGGAATTAGACAAGCAGTTTTTAAAGAGGCTTCTATTGATGGAATCGTCTCTTATATGCCTCAGGCGTCTTTAAAAGGATTAGATGAATGGCAGCAATCAAATACTACTTTTGGAAGCTGGGAGGCTTTCTGGCCACTGTTACGATTTACAATCATTCGTCATACACCACAAGAGCTAGCATCTTTTGCTGAGGTGACAGAAGGTATTGAACATCTGCTACTACGTGCTGCAAAAGAAAGTGAATCATTTGAGGCATTTATGAAAAAAGTCAAATCAAAACGTTACACATGGACACGTATACAGCGTATGTTAACACATATTTTCACCGGCTTTACTTGGCAACGTTTAAAATCTTTTAAGCAACCTTCATATATTCGATTGTTAGGTATGACGAATAATGGTCAAAAATATTTATCCTTAAAGAAAAAAGAATTTAAACTACCTATTATTAGCCGTGTAGCGAGCCTTGACGACGCCATGCTAATGCAAGATATTCACGCCACCGATTTGTATATGCTTGCTCTTAACGGACCTGAAAATACAAAAAGAATGGGCTTGGATTATAAAACCCCGCCCATTCGTGTATAAACCTTATTTTTGTTGTAAGCCATTTAAATATTTTAATGCATCATCTACTGTTTTAACAGGCACGATTTTCATTTTCGTGTCTATTTTTTTTGCTGTTTCTACAGCTACTTCATAATTTGTTTTAATTCTTGGATTTAATTTCTTTACTTCATCCGATATCGTGTCGTCGGCAGCAAAGAAGATTTCAATACCCCCGTCATCTGCAGCAATTATTTTTTTATCAATGCCACCAATTCTACCAACTTCACCTGATTCAAGCATTTCGCCTGTACCCGCTATTTTATAACCTTTTGTTAAATCGCCTGCTGTTAATTGATCGATGATTTCTAAAGTAAACATCAACCCTGCAGAAGGACCGCCAATATCATCAGCTTCTATTTTTACGTTCGGGTTAGTTGTAATGGATTTATTTTCTGTGAAAGTAATCCCAATACCTACTTTTTCCTTTGTACCAGGTATTTTTTTAAGAGTAACAGATTTAGTTTGCTCTTTTTCATCTCGAATGATAGAGAGCGTTACTTTATCACCTGATTTTTTACCCTCTAAATAATCAATCAATTCAGTTTGACGAATAATTTTTTTCCCGTCTATTTTAATCACTTGGTCACCAGGTTTTAAAATACCATCACTAGCACCAGATTCTAAAACATAGACAACATAGACGCCATTATAATGAATCTTGTAATCTTTATTTGCCTTTTTGAACGCAATATATTTGGCATTAAATTGTGAATCCGTCATAAGTTTTAACTGACGTAAATTATATTCATCCTCACTTTCATGTGGGCTTCTTACTTGCGTTTCTGGAAGTAATTCTTTTCGACTACTTAGTTTTGCACCAGCGTAAGTAAAGGGTGTTGCTGTGGACATCGATACCGTCATTAGACTCATTGTTCCTTTGCTATCTAAATCAGCATTTTCTACCTCTACAAATTGAGAGAGCTCATAAGCTCCACCTGGCTGCATAATATAATAAGGTAATGGATAGACAAAACCTAATACTGCAATTACAGCAATGACTATAAAACCTATTAATTTCTTGATATTCAAGACTTGCACCTCCATTTAACAAACTCTTAAGCTATATATATGACGAAACACTAGAAGGTTTGTTCGATTTTTTAAAAAAAATTTAGCATATGTGAAATTGACTTACAAAAAGATAAGAATGGGTGAAGCTAATTCTCGTTTCTCGTATGAACATCATTATTTGTTGGGTACTTATTGCTTTATTACTTTTGCAACCAGGTATTGCTCATGAAGGGGCAGATGTTGGTATTAAATTATTTATGAACGCACTCTTCCCCTATTTATTACCTTATTTAATTTTGACCCAATGGTTACTACGCCTGACAAATCAAGGTAGTAGTAATTCTTCTAAGACCGCACTTTATTTGAAAGCATATGGCATAAGTGCATTAGGAGGATTTCCAACTGGTGCAGCGACAATCGCCTTTATGACAAAGGAACAACAATTAACATTGCGAGAAAGTAAGTTTCTACTTGCTATTTGTCATGCTCCTAGCCCACTCTTTATGATCGGGTTTGTTGGTTATGAATTACTTGAAAATTCCTCAATTGGTTGGCAAATGCTACTGCTAATTCACAGTGTAAATTTATTAATCCTTGGCATTTTCATATTATTTTCCAAACGACCTACTGAAACAATAGCTGCGAAAAAGGAAGTAAAACATGCTTCATTTCCTTTAATCGAAAGTATGAAAGGTAGTATACCGACTGTTCTTTTAGTTGGTACAACTGTCATATTTTTCACAACAATTAGCCATGTGATTGCAAAAACATTACTTCATTTCTTTCTCGATTTGCCTACAGTTTTGGCAGTTTCATTATATGCAGTGTTAGAAATGACATCTAGTTTACATATTGCAACACAATCATTTACTAGTTCACCTTATTTACCTTTATGGCTCATCACTATTTTAACAATACAAGGTTTGAGTATCCATTTACAAGTTGCGGTTTTAGCAAAGGATGCTGATATCCCTCTTGTTCCATACTTTCTAATGCGACTGATTATGGTACCTGTACTTCCTCTACTGTACTGGATTATTTTCTTGTAAAATCAGCGCAAAAAAGGCTGTTTTATGATATATACCATAAAACAGCCTTACTTTTATTTCGAGTTGAATTTTTCTTTTAATGCAAATTCAACAATATCTGGTACTAGGCCATGGATATCTCCACCATATTGCGATACTTCTTTAACAATACTAGAACTTAAAAATGAGTACTGGTTTTTCGTCATAATGAAAAATGTTTCAATTTGCTCGTCAAGGAAGCGGTTCATCGATGTTATCTGCATTTCATACTCAAAGTCAGAAACTGCACGCAAACCACGTACTATAGCATCTGCATTGCGTTTTTTTGCATAGTCGATTAATAACCCAGAAGATGAATCCACTTTAACATTGGGCATATCGCACGTTACTTGTGTAATTAAATCCATTCTTTCATCCACATTAAATAATGGTTTTTTTGAGGAATTATTCATCACAGCAACATAAACTTCATCAAAAATATCGGCGGCACGTTTTATAATGTCTAAATGTCCGTTCGTAATTGGATCAAAAGTCCCTGGTACAACAGCAATTTTATTCAATGGATTCTCCTTCTTCCTTCACAGAACGATATAATGAAATAATAATGCTACCATAACTCTCTTCACGTATTTTCTCGAAATGTAGGAAGTTGTCTGGTAAATCCGTATCACGATCATGCTCACAAACAATCGTACCTGAGCTTGAGATAACATTATTCGATACTATTTCTTCTACTAAATCATAATATGCTCGTTTTTTATAAGGTGGATCTAAAAAGATCAAGTCAACTTGCACCCCTTTTTTTATAAGGGCTTTCATAGCTCTAACCGCATCGTTTCGAAAAAGCTCAGTTTGCTCTTCATAACGACATTTTTGTATGTTTTCTTTTAGATTTTGAAAGGCACGTCCATCTTTTTCAATGAAAATCCCCTTATCCATACCTCTACTAATGGCTTCAATACCAAGTCCACCACTACCTGCAAATAAGTCCAAAACGGAACCTCCGTCAAAAAAAGGACCTAGTATATTGAATAATGATTCTTTAACTTTATCTGTTGTTGGTCTAGTGGTTGTGCCAGATACCGCTTTTAAAGGCATCCCTTTTCTGTCACCAGCAATCACTCTCATTGTTTCACCAAACCTTCTCTTACTTACATTTTTAATCGATTTTAATTCAAAACAGCCGATGGCGCAATATTAATTTTGTCATCCGACTTTTCCACATCGACTAAGAATAATCTAACAAGCCATGCTTCTTCCACATAATAATCATCACCAAACTTTTCGAAAGGTTGCGAAATGGTATTGTAGCGTTTTTGGTTATAAACATAGAATGACTCAGTCATCGGGAATCTGAATTTTCGAGTATCACTTTCTATATACAATCCATTTTTCCCCTCGTTTACTTCATAGCCAAGACCATTTAATACGGGAACAGCTTTGTAAAAGATACTACCGTCTTTAAAAATAACTTGCGTATCTTTATCCTCAGTATCTTTCAAATATACATCACGCGCATCTTCAAACAACAAAGGAGCAATTTCAGCGCCATCATTGTCATTCATTTCAAAAAACGACGTTTGTAAATCAAGTGTTTTTGACAACAATTTGTCGAGTCGTTTTGGCGAGATTTCTTCACCTTTTTGAGCAATTAAACTATTTTTCCAAGCTTTTGATTGTTCGTTCGTCATGTACTTATTTACAATCTGAGTGACTTCATTTGCTTTATCAGAACCAATTTCTTTCCCTGATACAAAGGCCGCAATGGCAATTGGCAACCAATTGTTATTACTTACGAAGTCATATTGTTGTCCAATTTGAGACATGACTATTTTCTTTTCAATGGAACCCACATTAAATTCGGGTGCAAATAAAATGCGACCTGCTGAGTTTTTCTTGGAACTTTGCATTATCGTAACATGATTAAAGCCATCCAAAGAAAAGTCTTCTAAATCTGTTTTTAAATCCTTCGATATCGCCTTGTCACTATATAACGTGACTTGCTCATTTTCAAAGACAGTTTTTAACTTTTGTTTTTGCCAATATAGATCAGTCACTGCTCCATAACCACTAAACATTGAATAATCTAATAGATCAAGTGTTTTTTGACCTACTAATTGTAGACCAGTGAACCATTGACCACCCGATTTCGTTTCATCAGAAATGTGAACCTGTGTATGAACTGGGTTCCCATTTTGTAATGTTATAAAAATATTACGTAAAATTCCACCTGAAGTAAGCCCTTTTTTAGATACTGGAATCTCATAAGAGACAGATTGTTTCTCTTCATCTCCCGCTTTTAGCTGAGTAAGTTGGTCATTTAAGCGTTCGCAACTTTTGACATCATCTAAGAGACATGCCTTTTTCTTACTCTTGGTTGGCCAAATAAGCTTCACATTATCTTGAGGTAGGTCAGTAAAGTGATGATTCACTATCAACTTTCCTTTACGATAATTCACTTCTATTTCTTGGTCATAGTTAAATACCTTATCCTCTTCTGCCATTTGGTCCGAAAAGACATGGTACTGAAAAGTTAACATTATGCCGTTTAAAAATAATAAAATTGAAAATAAGCTGGCAGCAAATTTCATGTGCTAATCCTCCTGCATCATGATACTATGTGTTAGGAAAGGATGTGTACGAACAATGATTCAACAATTTATTGAACTCGGCAAAGGTTTTGGTGACGTTTTTGAACTATGCGAACTTGTCGAAACAAATCAGCATCGCTATCGTAATGCCTTCATACTTGTATCTGAACATAACGGCAAAAGCGTAGCTTCTCTTGCAGTAGCTTTTAATCCAGTTGGTGAAAGTAAATTTACACCACTTTATATTTGTAGAGAAGGTATTTCGCATTCACAAACCAAGCCTTCTAAACGAGTTCAACTATTCGAAAATAAAATAACTGAAATCGGTAGACAAGCAATTACGTTAAACGTAAAACACTCATCCGAATTTGCAGAAAGTACTCTCTATTACCAATATCTTATTGGTATTATGCGTCTCAATCATTATATCCCATCCATGTACTAACTGATACGTTTCATCAATTTCCATTCAGTTTGACAACAATATACTGGATGTTCTTTTTATCGACAAATATAACCAATGTTTTATAAATCAGTTTTATAATCGTATTCTTTTGCCTTATCAGGTTTCGCATTTTCGAACTCAGTTGATACAAAAGGACGATATGAGGGCACTACATTTTTAACATACGGAAGTCGTATCATTTTGACCATCGTCACTTCAATTTCATCTTGATCACAATAAAGTACAACATATTTTAATTTTCTTGAAATATAATGTACATGTCCATATCTTCGCAACGATTTTGCTTGTTTTAAATGATGGACATACACAATCAGGCCTTGTCGGTCTTTCATATGGATTCCCTCTTTTCTTACAAACAAGAATACCATAGCTTGGAATTCAACCGCAACCAAGTTTAGCTGACAGAGATATGGTTTATCCGTTATAATAAAATTAGAAGTCTGCATTTAGAGGAGGACTATTATGGGAAAGAAAACGAAAGTTGCAATCGCAATTGCAGCGGCAAGCGCAGCAGCATGGGCAGGTACAAAAGCTCTTTCAAAACCTCAAAAACGAAGCGATAAAGATGCATTACAATATGACCACCCTATTGTACTGGCGCATCGTGGCGGCTCACATTTAGCACCAGAACACACAATGGCTGCATTCCACAAAGCAGCAGAACTTGGTGTTCACGGCTTCGAAATCGATATTCGTTTAACAAAAGATGAAGAAATCGTTGTTTTCCATGATGAGTATGTTGATCGTACTTGTGACGGAACAGGTCGCGTAGCAGATTTAACTTTAGAAGAATTGCATTTATCAAACTTTGGCTATAATTTTGTTGATTTGGATGGTTACTTACCATATAGAGAGGAAAAACAATCAATAGTTACTTTACGTTCATTATTAGAAGATTTCCCTCAAATGCTCGTAAATATTGATATGAAAGATGCGCCAGATACATATGAGGGAGGACTAATGCCTTCTAAACTTTGGCGTTTAATCGAAGAGTTAGGAGTCGAAAATCGTGTTGTTGTGACAAGCTTCTTCGACGAACAAATCGATCGATTCAATCTTTATGCTCAAAATAAGGTCGCTTTAGGTGCTGGTCAAGGTGAAGTGAAAAAGGCTTATACTTCATTTACTAGTCAATTCGGTCATCTATACCATCCAAAAGTTGACGTATTCCAGATTCCATCAAAATTTGGTGTTTTCGCTTTAGATAATGCTAACTTTATACGTTTCTTAGAGAATTTAAATATTCCTGTACATTATTGGACAATTAATGACGTATCAACTATGGAGCAATTACTCGTAGTCGGTGCTAAAGGTATTGTCACTGATCGCCCTGATTTAGCAATTGAACTATTAAATGGATAACAGAGTTACAAAAAACAAAAGGGGCTGTCCCAAAAGTCGGTGAAAACCGACTTTTGAGTGCAGCCCTATTTCTTTAAAATTAAATACAAAAAAATCGCCTTTTCTTGTAAAATGTAAGTGACAAAACAAACAATTACTGAAAGGGCGATTTTTTATGAGCAATCCAAAGACTACTAACGAAAATTATAACATGACTCAAACAACGCTTCCACTAGAAATTGGGGAAGAAACTCTCGTTTCTAGAAATCAAAATGAAAACCCTACATTCATTCCATATAATAACCAACAAAGTATATGCCTCTTCGATCTTCAAGACCTTATTCCAATTAATCATATTGCGCGAGTAGTGGATGAAATGATCGAAGGAATAGACGATGAATACTTCTTCGAACCATACAAAGGTGGTGGTCGCAGTGCATATCATCCTAAAATGATGGTAAAAGTCCTTCTCTATGCGTATTCGCAAAAAGTATATTCTTGCCGAGAAATCGCCAAATTACTGAATGAAAATCTCCCAGCAATGTGGCTAGCTGCGATGCAAAAACCAGATTATCGTACAATTAACCGTTTCAAAACATCGTTTATGGTTGAACGAATTCAACTATTATTTGAAAAAATGATTCATCAACTTATCGAACAAAAGTATATAACAATGGAAAACTACTTTTTAGATGGCACAAAGATTGAAGCTAACGCTAATAAGTATTCTTTTGTATGGAAAAAAGCAACAACTCGTTTTGAAGAAAAACTGAAAGAGAAAATTGATGAGACTTATCAATTTATTCAATCTGTCGTAAAAGGGGATGAATGCTCTATCGTGAGTGAGGACAACCAGTCCTCTATTACGCCAAAAGAGAAGCTAGAACAAGCAGAAGAGATTCTTACACGCCAAATCAGCAAGCAAACCAAAGAATTCCAAGATGAAACAGAACCAGAAGCCCGAAAGGAAAAACGTAGAAAGTTAAGCGAATCCAAGAAACTCAAAAAGCAAATTCGTGAAGATTTTCGTCCACGCCTTGAAAAGTATGAATACCAACAACAGTTATTCGGTGAGCGCAATAGCTATTCTAAAACGGATACCGACGCCACATTCATGCGGATGAAAGAAGATCACATGCAAAATGGACAATTAAAACCGGGTTACAATATACAAATGGCAACAGAAAATCAATTCATTCTTTTTTATACTCTGCATCAACGTCCAACTGATACACGATGCTTTATTCCACATTTGGAAGAATTGAAAAAATCATCCGTTCCGTTCCCAAAAAACGTCATAGCAGATGCCGGTTATGGAAGTGAAAGCAATTATCTCTATTCAATGGACCAAGAATTTCAGGCATTGATTCCTTATGGCACATTTTTAAGTGAACAAAAACGAAGTTATAAAAAAGACATTCGTCATGCAAGTAACTGGGTTTACAACGAACAAGATGATACATACATATGCCCTAACAATCGAAAAGTACCTTTTAAACGTTATTCTACACGTACAGATAAATATGGTTTTTCACGAGACTTCAAAATATATGAATGTGAAGATTGTGCAGATTGCCCATTGAAAGCACAATGTTCAAAAGCTAAAGGGAATCGACAGATTCACTACAATACCGTTTATGAAGAACTCAAAGCAAAAGCACAAACTAGCCTTTGGTCTGAACCAAACGCACAAATTTACGCTCGACGGAAAATCGAGGTAGAGAGTGTATTTGGTCATATCAAGGGCAATCGGTCGTTTCGTCGATTCTCACTTCGAGGTTTAGAAAAAGTGAGAACGGAGTACGGCATTGTGGCAATGGCCCACAATTTACTGAAAATAGCTGGAATCCTCCAGCTATTTTCACCAAAACAGAGAAAAACGAAAAAAGTTCCAAAGAAAAACAGTACGTTTTTCTTTGGAACTTTTATTTTAGGGACTTATTAGACAGCCCCTTTTATTATGCTGAACAAGAACAGCTACCGCCAGATCCACAACCCGAACCACATGAAGAGCTAGAGTTTAAGAATGGGTTACTAACAGGCACTTTTACAGCCTCCGATACCGTTTTGCCAATTAATAAGCTGATTTCATCAAGTAAATCTTGATAATCATTTTCGGCAACTTTTAAGGCTGCTATTTTATCGTTTAAATCGAGTTTCCTTTTTTGTAAACGAATCGATTTCATAATTGTTTGGTAATCTGGATGATACTTCCCAAAACGTTGAACATCCTCGTATTGATCTTTCATTCGTTGGAATGAAGCAATTTCTTCTACAAGTTCAACATCGGAATAAACACTGTTGTAGGCATGCTGCAACGTTGCTATTTCTTTGGAGGATCGTATCATATTACTCAGATCATCTACTTCATCAAGGATTTGTGCCCACTCAGAAGTCATCATCATATTTTATTCCCCCATTCCATTCTTATCATAACAGATTTACTGTTTTATTGTTAAGTTAGCATTTGGAAAAAATAACTTAGTTAATTAAACCTCTTAGTTTTTCACACATCTCACTAATTAGAAATCGCAACTATTTTATCAACAAGCATGACTTATTGATAAATGCGGAAAAGCATACATACACTATAAAAAAGCTAAGATGATAGTTATTAAAAAGCTAAATCTACATATTCTTTCTTAAACTATTTTTTGCTATTGCTGTACAAGCTAAAACATCCACTTACGATGAATATGAAAAAATGAGGTGGTCATTTTTATCGAAAGAGCTCTTCTTTTTATTATTTTATTAAGACTACTTTCAGGAAGTATTGAGGTGACAGCAGCTCTTTTCATGTTGAAGTACAATGATTTAGAAAAAGCTTTCTATATCAATACCCTCCTGGCATTAGTCGGTCCTACTGTTTTAATTGTTACGACTGGAATCGGGTTAGCAGGCTTAGCTGAAAAGGTATCAATGCTTAAAATGGTTTGTCTATTCTCAGGAATTTTTCTTATCCTTTTCAGTTTGAATTCCAAGTAAGTTCAAACTTAATTTTTTTATATCACAAATAAAAAGGACGATTCAGCTAAGTTGAACTGATCGCTCCTTTTTATTTTATGGCGCTATTTTTTTGACCAATTTTATCAATTTGAATGAATTTAAATACTAAAAACAAGATAATAAACCCTATAACCCCTGCTGAAATATAACTTACATTTAGATACTTCTCCATAACGAGAGACATCACAGGTGGTCCTGCTGCAACACCGATAAATCTAGCTGAGCTGTAAAAAGAAGTGACAGTACCTCTCTCCTCTTTTCGAATATTTTCGGTAATAATAGCATCTAACACTGGTAATAATGCGCCGATTGCTATACCCGCCACACTAGTCACTACTAACAATAGAACCAACTTTTCTGCTGTATAACCAACAAAAACAACGCTAATAGAAAGAACAATTAAACAGATAATCATCATCTTCTTAATGAGATTCATATCCCCTTTTATCTTCCTTCCGGTAATAAAAGAAGCGATACAGAGCATCAGTAAAGGTATGGCTAACACAAATCCTTTTTTCACGCTTTTTATATCATGCGTTTTTTCAAGATTTTCAGATAAAAAAAATAACGCACCAAACAACACAAGCATTACAAATGCCCCGTTTAGAAATACGGTTAATAACCACTTTCCTTCTAGCCTAAATGTGGTTCTAACATTTGTCAAAAATTCTTTTAGTTTCACTGGTTCATCTTTATCTTTCGGTACTTTCACAAAGAAGAAAATTAGGACGATAGAGATTAAGCTAAAAGCAGATATAGAGAAGAATGGTAAAAACCATAAGAAAGCTGCGAACAATGAACCTAGAATCGGACTTAACACTTTTCCAAATGTATTTGACGTTTCAATGATTCCTAAACAAGAGCTTGTTTTTTCATCATCATCTTTATATAAGTCACCTACTAACGGTAATACTATCGGCATAGCACCCGATGCCCCTGCGCCTTGTAAAACCCTCCCAATGATAATACCCATATACGGATTTTCCATTTTCCAAGATGCAATACCAGCGATTAATCCACCGATTAACGCTAATATTAAGCTCGGTAAAATGACCTTTTTCCTCCCAAAACGATCCGATAAATAGCCTGCAACTGGGATGAGAATAATTGCCGCTACTGAATAACTCGTGATGATCATACTTGATTGAAATGAGGAAATACCTACATTTTTTTCTAAGATCGGTAACACTGGGATAAGCATAGAATTTCCAAGCGTCATAACTAATGGGATTGATGCCAAACTGATTATACACCAGAGGCTAACTTTGTCTTCACGATTATTCACATTTCCCATCCATACACCTCTATTAACTATTAGGTTTTTTCAATTATTAAAGGTATGGTTTCCTTGCTTATTTTTTTTATGCGTAAAGATAAACATTTTGTACACTAAAGATTAGAGTAGTGAACATCTGGACAAATTAGAAAATGGAATGATAAGCTTGAATACCAAAGTAAATGCCAAACCCAATCATCGATAAAGATGAAATAACTGAAATAATTTTCAAAAAAGAGGGCGATAATATTTTTCGTGAACCGCCTGATATAGTGGCCATTATTAAATCAACTAGAGAAATACCCAGTAATATGAATAAACTATATAGAATTATTTCCACCCCTGTTAATTTTCCCGCTCCTCCTACAAGCACCGATCCATAGATACCTAACCAAAAAAGGATAGTTAATGGATTAAGCAATGCCATTAAAAAACCGGATAATAGTGAATGTCTTAATCGAACCACTTTTCCAAATTTTGAATCCATCTCAATAGTATGTATTGTAAGCAGATTCTCAATCCCTGTATACATAAGAACGAAAAAACCGAATGACCAAAGTAAAGTTTTAATGAAAGGTATTTCTATAAAGTGTCCGACTCCAAAGTACACCATAACCATATATAAAATGTCGGTGACTACCGCACCAAGCCCGAAAAACCAAGCATGAAAAAATCCATTTTTAATACCTGTATTTAATAAAGTCGCTTTAACAGGACCAATTGGTGTAGCTAAAGATACCCCTAAAAAGAAGTAGGGAACTATGGAATTCATGAAATACCCCTCCGATATTATAGTGTCTTTGCATCATATTCAGCGTGCATTACTTGTACGACTACTAAAAAAAAAATTCTAAAGAATAATTAAAGCGCTCTTATAATCTATTATTAAAAAATTCCCCTTCTTGCTAGTAATGAATTGATTAACATCAATACTTAAAAACAAAGAAAAAAACGAAGGATGTAAATTTTCATCCTTCGCTTTGATGCTAGTTATTTTACATTCATAGTAATTTCGCTGATAAAACTTCGGTACCCGTTCACCTGTTATTCATAATACATTAAATTTTTTATCACATGGTGGTGTCATTGCAACAATGGCTGATACTTGTATGGGAACACATGCGAGTTACGTCGTAGCTGAAGGCTATCGTGTAGTTACAAGTAATTTAACAATACATTATGTGACAACTGCTAATCAAAATACATTAATTGCAAAATCTAAATTTATTCATCAAGTTAGTCGCACTATGGTACTCGAAGCTTCAATTGAACAAGAAGATGGCAAACAAATTGCATTCGCAACTGGCTCATTTTTCGTCATTGAGCCTCGCTTTTAATTGTTTTATATATTCTTTAGCAATTTCATAATCTGAGAATGGAACGACTTCATTACCAATTATTTGAGTCGTTTCATGCCCTTTTCCCGCGATTAAAACAGTATCACCCGAATGGGCCTCAGCTATCGCACTTTCAATCGCTTGTTTGCGATTAATTTTAATTGCATAAGGTGTCAGATCAATGCCCTGTGCAATTTGTGCAATTATCATATCAGCTTGTTCTCTACGAGGATTATCGCTTGTTAACCATATTTTGTGAGCATAACTATCAGCTACTTTCCCCATTTCTCGACGTTTTCCATGATCACGGTCTCCTCCACAGCCAAAAACAACTATTAATCTCTTTTTCGATATTAATTTAAGAGATTGTAAAACAGCTACAAGAGCACTAGGTGTATGTGCATAGTCAATGACAATTCGAACACCAAGGTCGTTCTCTACTTCTTGTTGTCTTCCTGAAGGCAATGTGAGGTAAGGAATACTTGGGGCAATGGTTTGGAGCGAATATCCAAGTTGTTGCACAGTTGCTACTGCTGCTAACACATTTTGTTGATGGTGTTCCCCTACAAATGGCATTATTAATTCAACTGGATGTTCCAAATACTGCACAAGTAAAACAGTTGATGTGCCTTCTATCTCTTTATGAATGACGCTAATGTCGGCTGTTCGATGTCGACCAAAAGTAAAAGTTCTTACATGATGCTGTTTCATATTTAAACAAAATGGATCGTCAGCATTAACGATCACTTTATTTGCTAAAGCGGCTAATTTTTTCTTGGCTAATTCATACTTTTCTTTACTGCCATGTTCATCATAATGGTCTCTACTCATATTTAAATATACGCCATAGTCAATTGGACAGTGATCTAATCGATGCTGCGACAATCCTAAAGAAGATGCTTCTATAATAATATACTTCACGCCCAATTCAACGCATTGCGCAAAAATCGGGTACAAATATGTTGGAGGTGGTGTAGTCATAGAAGAAGTATTCTGCTCCTGCCGCTCACCATTAATCCATAAACCCAAAGTACCAAGTACAGCTACTTTAGCTCCAAGTCTGTGTAGTATCTGCCCAATAAAATGTGTTACAGTCGTCTTGCCATTTGTACCAGTTACCCCAACCACCGTCAATAATTCAATTTTATCACCTACAATAGCCTTACATGCATAAGATAAAAACGTTGAACAATCAGGTACCCAAACATGGGGTACTTCTGAGTGTTGTATTGGCTGGTCTTGGTCATACACAATAGCTACTGCTCCATTTGCCACCGCTGCAGAGACAAAAAGCCACCCATTATGTTGTTTCCCTTTCCTTGCAACGAAAACATTACCTGGCTTTATTTGATCTGCAACATCAGTTATTCCACTTATTTCTGTACGTATTGAGCCGCCCTGCACTTCACAAGGCCAATCCTTAATTAGCTCTGCTAAGATCAACTGTTTTCCTCCTGCACCTTTTTAACATCATCGAATACATTATTACAATCCGCTATTCACTTGTATCGTATGAAGAGAGTGCACAAAATGACACGAAGAAAGATGGGAGTATTCACTATGATTATTCAAAAGTTTGGTGGAATCGCAATGCAATCCGAAGCTTCGCGTAAACATTGCATCCTTCATATTCATAAGGCAATTCATAAATTTGAAAAGGCAGTCATTGTTGTTTCAGCTATGGGCCGTGGTGGTGATTATTATGCCACTGATACTTTACTAACATTAACAAACGCGTTTAAAAACGAATCTAAGGCAAAAGACCTCGTTGCCGCTTGTGGAGAAATGATTGCTGCAGCTATCATTTCAGCTGAATTAGAACAAAGCGGTATAGACAATACTTTGTTGTATGGGCAAAATATTGGCATTGAAACATCCGATAACTTCGGTGACGCTGAAATCCATGCTGTTCACACAGTAGCAATAGAGAAAGCATTAAATGAGACTTCTTGCGTCATTGTCCCTGGTTTTCAGGGCTCAACAGCAGAAGGAGATATTACTACGTTAGGACGTGGCGGTAGTGATTTAACCGCGGCGCTACTTGGAGCTGCATTGAAGGCACAATTTATAGAATACTATAAAGATGTTCCTGGCGTTATGACTTACAATCCCAAAATTAACGCTAACGCAGAATTAATATCGAAATTGACTTATCCAGAATTCCATAAATTACTAAATAATAGCCACCCTATTGTGCAAAAAAAAGCAGCGGAGACGGCAGAAAAGCACCATCTCACACTGCATATTCGAAATACTTTTTCTATGGACCAAGGAACACTAATCGTTCCTGCTATTCATCATGGTTCATCTGACATACTATCTATACTCTGAATAAATACTTGTGAAAAGTGTTTACCAAAAGCACCTGAGCCGAGCTGATTATAATCTTCATTTAATAATGTGTCTCGATGTTTCTCTGAATTGAGCAATCCATTAATCGCTTCAGGAGCGTCTAAGTAGTCCTCAGCTACATTTTCTGCAGCAATATCAAAATTAACTTCTGCATTTTTTAATCGCTCTTTTAATGTATCCTGCTGAATACCCTCTTTTGACATTTTGCCAAGCGCTAAACTCGCAGCATGACTTTGGGCAATGCCATTTAAATCAATTGCTGCATTTAAAGCTTTCAAACCTTTTTGTGTACGATAAACGTTCGTCAAATCGAAAAGTTGTCGCTTATTCGCTAAATCTACTTCAGCTTGTAAATAAGATGACGGTACATTTGGTGTGATCATATCGCCGACATAAGTCATATCATAAGGCTGCTGCTTCACAAGTGTTTCTCCATCTATAAAGCGAACTGCCTGTAATGTTCGATCTGTCGCATCGAAATACATTTGTGCATATAAACCATCATACATCGTTAAAATACGTGTTTTCATATCTTCTTCATTTAAAATAAAGGTGTAAATATTTTTGTCAATTTGCACATTGACTTCCGTATCAATAATAGTTGATCGATAAATATCATCTAATGACTGACCTATCTTGAAAGGTAGCGCTTCACCATTAACACCGGAAATATACACTTGTGTTGCTTTATGCCCCTCTACGCCAACCATTAAATAATCATTATACCCCTCTTCGTACACCCACCATTCATAGCCATAAGCAGAAGGTTCTACTCGACTTGGCTTGCCTAGTAATTTTTCCAATGAATTAGTAGATTTTCCAACTAAAGTTGATAAGCCCTCTTTCGGTCTAGGTATTGCCTTACCATTCACATCTGGAACAACTTGTTTAGGTATTACTTTTCCTTGTGAATTTGGAGCCGTTAGTAGTTCATTTTCCTTTACGGACTGATTTGTATAGAAGAAAACAACTAATATAGCTGCTAATATAAGTAATATTCGAAATAACGCTTTCACATGGCCTCTCCCCAATTTGTTTAGTTATTTTATTATACCAATTGCCATGATGTATTCACAATGTTGTCATTGCAACTAGTGCATTTTTGCTCTATTATAAAATGGAACGTATATATGGTACGATGAGTCAAAGGAGGACGAAATTTATGTATTTCGAAAATACAGGACTTGAAAACACTTTAGCTGACATTACACTTCTTGATGATCTTATGCGCGAACATGGTTTAATCCGTGCAACAGGCTGGGATTACGAACGAGTAACTTGGGATAGACGCATTGATGTACGTGAAGGTACATTCTACCTACGTGTATTCGGTTTTACAAAAGACGGTGATATCGGGGCTAATGATGCAATCATTACTTTATTAAAACCAGCTCTTGGTAAACACTACTTCCCGCATGGTGTTGAATATGGTGAAGGTGAAGCATTCCCTGCTCATCTAGTAAAATCATGCCAAGAAATTTTAAAATCTCTTGAAAAACAAATTAAATTATTCGAAATTCATGCTTAATTGTTTAATTGTTTAATTGAAGTGCTGGTAACTTACAGCACTTTTTTTACTGGATAAAAAATAGAAAATCATCCATACTATGAGCGAAAATATAAAAGATAGGTGATTTGATTGGCCAAATCCAATTTTTTTAGTATATTGAAAAAAGTATTATTGACCATTATAGTTCTATTACTATTATACATTTTAATTCCAGCATCTATACCAATTTTACTATCTTTTATGACTGCTCTTTTGCTTGAGCCACTTATACAACTTCTACAACGAAAATGGATTAAATCTAGAAGATTTACAGTTATCATTGTATTCTCTTTCTTTTTAATCGTATTATCAAGTATCCTGTACTTCGCCATTACTAATACTATCACTCAAGTCTCTCATTTATCAAAAATAGCTCCTGAACTTTTCGACCAATTAACTGCCTCTTGGTTGAATCTTCAAAATCGTTTAGCAAAGGTTACTCACGATCTACCTATAGAAGTAATTACCGAAATTCAGCTTGGTATTGATAGAGTCATCGAAAGGCTTCAATCCTCATTTATCGAATTCTTCAACTACGATCGCTTAAAAATGATCGTTTCAAAGTTACCGTTTTTTTTACTCAATTTACTTGTTTATATGTTCGCTCTCTTTTTATTTATGTCAGAAATGCCAAAACTCAAAAAAAAGTTCAACGCATATATCTCTCAAAATAAAGCAGATAAGTGGAAAGTACTTTTTCAAAAACTCCATATTGTATTATTCGGTTATATCAAAGCCGAATTAATCGTTAGTTTATCTGTTTTAGTTATTACTTTTTGCGCTTTACTATTCATCATTCCTAAATACGCCATTATCATGGCTTTAATCATTTGGTTTGTTGATTTATTACCTATTCTAGGTGCAATTGTTATATTAGCTCCTTGGGCCATTTACGCTATGCTTACGGGTCAAATGGCAATGGGTATTAAGCTGGCACTATTAGCAATTGTAATAATAATTACACGCCAAATCTTGGAAACAAAAGTAATGAGTGCTCAAATTGGATTACCTCCACTTGCTACATTAATCAGTATGTACATCGGGTTACAATTATTTGGATTTTTAGGTTTCTTTATAGGCCCATTAATTGTCATGATATTTATTACAGCTAAGGAAGCAGGTTTACTAAGTAAATTTATCAAATAAAAAAGCTGTTCCCAAAATAATAAGGGAACGGCTTTTTAGGTTTAATTATTTAAAATAGCTTTAATAACAGAAGTTGTTTCTCCACCTTCGTATAAAACATAAAGTAATATATATACTGCTACACCTGTAATGGCCGTAAAGAACCAAATCACGCTTGTAATGGGTCCAATTTTACGATGACGTACAAGGTTATTTTTGAAACCTGCTAATAATGTTACGATACCGAAAACGGCTCCTGTAGTTGCCAAGCAGATATGGAATACTAGGAATACTGTGTAATAGATTTTCAAATTATCTGGTCCACCAAATGCTGTATTACCAATAAATACTGTACGTGATGCGTAAATGATAAAGAAAATTAAAGCTGAAATTGCAGCAGCAATCATTGTTTTCTTATGCGCTTCAATTTTTCTTTGCTTAATTAGTGCCCAACCAATTGCTACTAAGATAGCACTTAATGCAATAAAAGTTGTACTAATTGTAGGTAATATAGGTACATTCATGCTTTTTTCTCCTAACAATCTTTTTTATGATTATTGATACTGATTAGCATTTAGTTGCTGTCTTTCTAATAAGGCTTTTTGCGTAATTTCTTCGGCATTATCTTGTTCATTACGATACCATCTAACAAACACTTTGCCTAATACAGAAGCAAAGATAATTTCTTGAATTATCTTCATAATGATTCCGCCTAGCTGTTGATCATACATAGGATCCATATTGGTAAATAATTCAGGTCCCGATAGTGATAGTCCTGCTAATGTTGATGAAGGCACACATAATTCCATTGCTTTCATCCACAATTCACCATCTGTATACGTAGCATAGAATGGTGATGAAGCAAAAATAATTAACGCACAAGCGGGCGTGATAAGAACTGCATTCCCGATAATATAGCCCACTTTGTGTAAATCCTTCATTCGAGGTTGTCCTTCTACAGAATTAATGAGTGGCCAGTACATAAATAATGCTGATAAAAATAGAAGTAATGTATACATTCCATGTAACGTTTCATTTAGTTTTATATAATCCAAAATCATTGGAATATGATAAAAAGAGAATAATGCAACGAAAAATGCTAAAGCAAACATCGGTCTAGTCATAAAATGAAATACAGGCTTGATGTACGGTAATTCAATGACAAACTTCCATAACCAATTCGGAATACCTTGAATTAAGAAAATTGGTATTAATAGTAGTAGCAAAGCCATTTGCACCATATGCATTGTAAACATAATATGAGCCATTAAATCGACTGGCGAACCCATAACAATATATAGCAAAATCATACTGATTACGAAATTGATCGCCTCACGTTTCTTCAAAGGTTCACTATCTTTGAAGTCCGTTCTCCATTTAACAGTAATAAGAAAATATAGTACAATTAAAAACAAAATGACACCTATTAAATAAGGGCTCCACATTGCTTGAAATCCAAATATACTTAGAGGCATAGTAATTCGCTCCTTTAGTTTCAATACCTTCATTATAAGTCCCAACCCCACGAACTTCAATGAACGAATCATGACATTTTTATTATTAAATGCTTTGCACGTTCGTTCAGCGGCGACAAGCACTGGAATTTTCGAATCAAAGTCATCTTTTCAGACTTTGACCGAGAAAATGGAAGTGACCTCGAGCCGCTAACGCGCAAAGCTGGATACACTTAAATGCTGAAGGCGCTCGTTCAGATTCGACAAGCACGGGAACTTTCGGGTCGGAGATTCAAATAATCTTTAGTAGAAATATATTTGTTGCACTAACTCCCACGTTTGTTGCACTAACCTTGCCGATTGTTGCACTAACTCCCATCATTGTTGCACTAACCTTGCCGATTGTTGCACTAACTCCCACGATTGTTATTTAACAGACTATTAATGTCCTTATTTCCGCAATTATTAGGATCGAAAGTGCTTCTAAGCTTTCTATCAACTACTAAATAACGATATAAAAACAAAAAACCGAGCCTATAATAGACTCGGTTTTTTTTCTTTGGTTCTTACCACCAAATGATTGTTACAAAAGCAAGAATCATTGTAAAAGCGATGAATGCAGCAGAGTACATGAAGAATTGTGCCATTCCATGACCTTTTTCGCTCCAGTGCATAAAGTAATACAATTGTAGCGCTACTTGAACAGCCGCAAATAATAAAATAAGCGGTGCAACTAAGTAAGCAGACATTCCTGCTTGAACTGCAGCAAATGCGATGAATGTTAAGAAAATCATAATCGCAAATACTGTTACTTGATTACGCATACCTTGGTTTGCGCGTTTACGAGCATATTCATACTCGTGTTGACTTCTTGTACGTGCTTCAACGTCATGTGACATTAGCCCAACACTCCCATCAAGTAAACTACAGTGAAGATGAATACCCAAACTACGTCGATAAAGTGCCAGTATAATGACGCTAAGTAGTACTTAGGTGCATTATAAAGGTTTAAGCCACGTTTAGAGTTACGTAGCATTAAAAGAATGAACCAACCTAAACCGATGATTACGTGCAGTCCGTGAGTTCCTACTAGAGTATAGAAAGATGAACCGAATGCACTTTGAGTAAATGTAAAGCCTAAGTGCACATAGTGATAGAACTCATAAATTTCAAGACCAAGGAATCCAAATCCTAATAGAACAGTAACGATTAACCAAGCTTGCATTGCTTTGAAATTAAAGTTTTTCATATGGTACATAGCATAAACACTTGTTAATGATGAAGTTAAAAGTAACATCGTCATAATGAAAGCAAGTGGTAACTCAAAAAGACTTTGAGTTGAGAATTCCATTCCAGCTGGCCCTTTATTCTTTAGTGCTAAGAAAGTAGCAAATAAAGTGGCGAATAAAACTGTTTCACCGCCAAGGAAAATCCAAAAACCTAATGTTTTGTTTTTCCCTTCAAGTGTAGAGTTCTCTGGATGTGCAGGCCAAGATTGTGGGGTAAATTTTTTCTTTAAATCCATTAGTGTTTACCCCCTTTTTCATTCAATAGTTCTTCTTTATGAATATGATAACCTAAATCATCTTTAAGAGAACGAACAATCATTGAAGCAAATGTAATCGCTAAACCAGCAATTAATACTGGAAGTGACCATGTTTTATCTGCATCTTGGTGATAAAGTGCACCAAATGCTGCAACGAATAAACCAAATGAAATCATGAATGGAATGAATGAGTTGTTTGGCATATGGATATCTGAAATTGGTTCAGCATATGTCATACCTTCTTTGTTACCTTCCATTTTTTCGATCCAAAAAGTATCTAATCCACGAACAAGTGGAGTTTGTTTAAAGTTATAGTATGGTACTGGTTGTGGAATAGCCCACTCAAGAGTACGTCCATCTTTCCATGGATCGCGTCCTGCTGGTTCATTTTTAATAGCAGTGATAATTACGTTTAATACTAGTAAAATAACACCGATTGCCATTAAGAAAGCACCAACTGTACTAATCAGGTTGAATGAATCCCAACCCTGTCCGCTCATAAACGTGAATACGCGACGTGGCATACCCATTAAACCTAAGAAATGTTGTATAAAGAATGTACAGTGGAAACCAATGAAGAAGAATACAAATGTAATCTTACCAAGAGTTTCATTTAACATTTGGTTGAACATTAAAGGCCAGTAATAATGTGCTGAAGCAAATAGTGCTAATACGATACCACCAACGATAACGTAGTGGAAATGAGCTACGATAAAGTAAGAATCATGTAGTTGGTAGTCAAGAGGTGCAGATGCTTGCATAACCCCTGTTACCCCACCAGCTACGAAAGATGGGATGAAACCTAATGCATAAAGCATTGGTGTTGTAACTTTAATGTTACCGCCCCAAATTGTTAATAACCAGTTAAATACTTTCATACCTGTTGGTACAGCAATCGCCATTGTCGCTACTGCGAAGATTGCGTTTGCAGTTGGCCCAAGACCTACAGTAAACATATGGTGAGCCCATACCATGAAGCCTAAGAAACCGATTAAGATAGTCGCGAATACCATTGAAGAGTAACCGAATAGACGTTTACGTGCAAATGTCGCGAAAATCTCGGAGAATAAACCGAATGCAGGAAGTACTAAGATATATACTTCAGGGTGTCCAAAGATCCAGAATAAATGCTCCCAGATAACTGTATTACCACCATTAATATGATTGAAGAAGTTTGCATCGAACATACGATCAAAAATCATAAAGAATAATCCCACAGTAAGTGGAGGGAATGCGAATAAAATTAAAGCAGACGCTACAAATGTAGTCCATGTGAATAATGGCATACGCATATATGTCATACCAGGTGCACGCATGTTAATAATCGTTACAAGGAAGTTAATCCCCGCGATTAGTGTACCCGCACCGGAAATTTGTAAACCTAAAGCATAAAAGTCAATACCATGACCTGGTGACGCTAGAGATAATGATGCATATGAAGTCCAACCTGCATCAGGAGCTCCACCTAAGAACCATGAAAGGTTTAGGAAAACACCACCAAATAAGAATAACCAAAAACCTAAAGAGTTTAGGAATGGAAACGCAACGTCACGTGCACCAATTTGTAATGGTACAGCGGCGTTCATGAATGCAAATAACAATGGCATCGCAGCTAAGAATATCATTGTTGTACCATGCATCGTAATAATTTCATTAAAAAGTCCCGCACTCACAAAATCATTATCTGGTTTTGCAAGTTGGATACGAATAAGCATTGCTTCAATACCACCGACTACGAAGAAGAACGTACCGGCAATAAGGTAAAGAATGGCGATTTTTTTATGGTCTACTGTTGTTAAGTAGTCCCATATAGTTGCGCCAAAGCCCTTTTTCTTTGCAGTTGAGCTCACAACTTTAACCTCCTTCAATATGAATTAAATCAAATTATTTTTCTACAGATAGACCCATTAAGTATGCAGCTAAAGCATCAAGCTCTTCATCTGTGAATTCTTTACCATTATTTAAAGCTTTTTCTTCTGGCATTTGGTTTCCTGGTTTAAGCTCTTGTGAGTTTTTAATCCAGTCTTTAATACCCTTTTCTGAGTGTTCAAGGAAACCTGCAACACGGTTACGATCTCCGAATGCAGCTAAGCTAGGAGCTGTTTGGCCTCCTGTACCTTCACCAGAAACTGCGTGACAAGAAATACAACTATTAGCGAATACTTGTTCACCTAAATCAGCAGATTTAGCATCAGCTTTTTTACCTTTAGTAGCTTGCATGTTGTCAACCCATTTGTTGAAGTTATCTTGGCTAAGTGTTTTAACTTTGAAATCCATTAAAGCATGCGATGGACCACAAAGTTCAGCACATTTACCATAGAATACTCCGTCTTTCAATCCGTCCGATTCTTTATCGAATGTTAAATAGAATTTGTTGATGTTATCAACATTCGTATCCATTTTACCACCAATTGCAGGAATCCAGAATGAGTGTTTTACGTCAGCAGCTTTTAAGTTGAAGTAAACTTTCTGACCTTTTGGTACTACTAATTCTTGAGAAGTTACAATACCTTGATTTGGGTATTCGAACTCCCACCAATATAATTTAGCTGTTACGTTTACAGTAACTGCTTTTGCATTACCTTCAGCGTCTTTCGCTTCCATAGCTTTAGTGTCAGCAAATTTGTAAGTTAAACTTACAGTTGGAACAGCCAAGATTAATAATAATACGATAGGTATCGCTGTCCAAATAATCTCTAGTGTATGGCTACCTTCAACTTGTTTAGGAATTGTATTCTCTCCAACTTTTTTACGTCGGAACTTAACAATAGCAAGTACGTAGATGATAACCACTACGATAATAACTAACGTCATAATTGCAGTTGATAATAGCAGTAGATTGTATTGATCTTTACCAACTTGACCCGCTGGAGTTAAAGTTGATAAATACTCTTCGCCACAACCTGAAAGGAAAATCGTTAGTGCTGCTAACAATCCGAATAGACGCCATTTTTTAAGCCCTTTCATCATAGCTTAATTAAACCCCTCTTTCTTTGTTGTATTTACATGTGTAACTAGGACTGTGGTTCATTCTATATGAATTCTTTTAAAGAAAGAATCCCAAAGTTAGGCAAAGACAGAGAAAATAATCATTGAGACAAATAATATAGTCATATAATTTAATGAATAAATAAACATCTTATTCGCCCATTTTAGATCATCTGTCGCTTTAAAACCTGTTAAAGCAAGTGTGAACCAACCAAGGTTCAATACTGTTGCGAGAATAATAAATCCTATTCCGAGCTTCATAAGCAGGAATGGTAGTGGGAATAACAGTAATACCCATACTAACATTGAACGTTTCGTTCTTGCAAAGCCTTTTACAACTGGAAGCATTGGAATATTTGCTGCTCGGTATTCTTCAGTACGCTTCATAGCAAGTGCATAAAAATGCGGTGGTTGCCACGCAAACATTATTAAAAATAGTGCCAATGCACCAGAACCAAGTCCTGGCTCAACAGCAGCCCAGCCGATTAGCGGTGGAATAGCTCCGGAGATACTTCCTACAACGGTATTACTTACATGCCTTCTCTTTGACCACATGGAGTACAAGACTACGTAACTTATTATGCCTGCAAGTCCCCACACACCGGCAGCAAAAGATGCCATAAATAACAAAAATTCACCTACAATTAAAAGTGAGAGAGCGATTGTCAATACAAGACTCGGCTTAAATCTACCAGTTACCGTCGGTCTTGACTTTGTCCGTTTCATTATCGGATCAATATCTTGATCAATATAATTATTCATCGCACCAGATCCCGCAATAATGAATGCAGCACCTACTAAAGTAAAGAACATGACATCCAATTCTTGTAGAAAATGTTTATTGGTGAATTGAAAAGCCAACCAAAGTCCTGTAAAAGTTGTTACTAAATTGGAATTAACAATACCAATTTTGATAAGTGCTAAAAAATCTTTTACTAGAGAACTTGCTTCAGGTTCCGAATTTCCATTAGCAGACAGTATACGACCATTTGACATATTACCCCTCCTTTCGATTGATAAGCATATTCCGTTAACCCTACTATAACGAAAAATAGCGTTGATTTCTAGACAGAAAGTGAAATTTCGTGTCGAAGGGTAATTGGAACCGGTTTCTCTAACACAACATATCTATAGTAAATCATTTTCTCGTTTTAATTGTGAAGGTTCTTGTACGATATTATGAACAATTTGTGAAATCACTTTCTCTTTAGAATGACAATACTTTTTACAAGTTGTTTTTTGATCCTATTTTCGCTATTATCAGAAAGGCAGGTACCACCTTTAAAAGGTGATTACTATATATAAAGTAGGTGGCAATTATGCAATATAGTAAATACATGAAATGGTTTGCTGTTGCTGCAACAATTGGAATGTTGCTCATTTTACTGGGCGGAGCACTCGTCACAAAAACTGATAGTGGTATGGGCTGTGGTAGAAATTGGCCTGATTGTAACGGTTCTCTAATACCAAAAGAAATTACTACAGAAGTATTAATCGAATTTTCCCATCGTGTCGTTACTGGAGCCGTGTCATTTCTTATTTTGATTTTGACAGTGTGGGCTTGGAAAGCATTAGGACATATTCGTGAAGTAAAATTCTTATCTTTCATGGCATTATTCTTCTTGGTTGCACAAGCTTTAATCGGTGCTGCTCAAGTTTTATGGGGACAAGGCGATTTTATTTTAGCTCTTCATTTTGGTATATCACTTATTTCATTTGCAGCAGTACTCTTACTCACATTAATTATTTTCGAAGTCGATCAGAAATTTGATGCGGACAAGGTTATTATCGGTAATACGCTGAAAAGACATACAATCGGCGTTACGATATATTCTTATCTTGTAGTATATACCGGTGCCTTAGTACGTCATACAAAAGCAAGTTTAATTTGTCCAGATTGGCCATTATGTAATAACAAAGAAATTGGATTACCTACTAATTTCTATGAGTGGGTTCAAATGGGGCATCGTTTTGCAGCAGGATTAATCTTTGTTTGGATTCTAATCATTGCAATTCATGCTATTAAACATTATAAAGAACAACGTGTCCTCTATTGGGGTTGGATTATTGCACTAATAATAGTTTCACTTCAAGTGTTAGCGGGTATGGCTGTAGTTCTTTCTCGCTTAAATATCACATTAGCATTACTACATTCATTATTAATCACACTATTGTTTGGTTTATTGTGTTATATGATTCTATTATTATCTAGAAGTCGACAAAATCAAAAAAGTAAATAAATTTAGTAACAGAAGCAGAAAAAAACACGCTTTTGCATATGCAAAAGCGTGTTTTTTTCTGCCAACTATTCCATTTCGATTAGCAAGTCACCAGTTGAAATTGCATCTCCAGCTACTACATGAATATCTTTAATAACGCCGTCCTTAGGTGCTTGAACAGTCGTTTCCATCTTCATAGCTTCTGTAATCAGCAAATGCTCGCCACGTTTTACAGGGCTGCCTTTAGAAATGGCTACTTTTAAAACTGTACCCGGCATTGTTGCCCCAATTTGACCTGGATTTGTAGGGTCAGCTTTCGGTTTACGATCTCCATCTACCTCGACTGTCATATCTTGAATAATAATTTCACGAGGTTGACCGTTTAATTCAAAGTAAAGAACTCGTGTACCATCATATTGTGCTTCGCCAATAGATACTAACTTAATGATTAGTGTTTTACCTTTTTCTATCTCAACTTCAATTTCTTCGCCCAGTCTTAAACCATATAAGAACGTTGGCGTATCTAATACTGATACATCTCCAAACATGTCTACTGTCTTCATATATTCTTCAAAGACTTTTGGATATAGAGCTGTCGCAAGTACTTCATGGCTTGTAATTGGACGACTATATTTTTTAAAAAAATCATCTCGGAGTGCTTTCAAATCCACTGGCTCTAATAATTCTCCCGGTCTTACAGTAATTGCTTCACGGTCTTTTAAAATAACTTTTTGTAACTCTTCTGGGAATCCACCATATGGTTGTCCTAAATAACCTTGGAAGAATTCAATTACTGAATCTGGGAAGTCGATTGTTTTACCACGTACAATGACTGATTTTTCATCTAGATCATTTTGTACCATGAATAAAGCCATATCTCCTACTACTTTTGAGGAAGGTGTTACTTTTACAACATCTCCAAATAATAAATTAACTTGGGAATACATACTTTTCACTTCATCCCAACGATCACCAAGACCTACACCCTTAGCTTGTTGTTGCAAGTTACTATATTGACCACCTGGCATTTCATGAACGTAAATTTCAGAATGCGGACTAATCATGCCACTTTCAAAGTCGCTGTAATATTTCCGAATATCTTCCCAGTAGTAAGATAATTTTTCTAGTCCTTCAATGTCTGCTCTTACTTGTCGTTTGCTTCCTTTCATCGCATAGTAAAGCGAATTAGCACTTGGTTGCGATGTAAGTCCTGCCATTGAACCTAGCGCTGTATCAATAATATCAATACCTGCTTCAATTGCTTTAGCATATAAATAAATACCATTGCCACTTGTATCATGCGTATGCAAATGGATTGGTAAATCTGTCGTAGCCTTTAATTCTGAAATTAGGCGATATGCAGCTTCTGGCTTTAATAAGCCGGCCATATCTTTAATAGCTAAAATATGTGCCCCAGCAGCCTCTAATTCCTTTGCCATGTCTTTATAGTATTGAACTGTATATTTTGCTCTAGAGTCATCTAGAATGTCTCCTGTGTAGCAAATAGCAGCTTCTGCAATCTTTCCTGACTGTCTTGTTGCATCAATAGCTACTTCCATACCTTTAATCCAGTTCAAACTATCAAAAATACGGAATACATCTATTCCCGCATCTGCAGATTTTGAGATAAACTCTCTAATAATATTATCTGAATAGTTTTTATAACCTACTGCGTTTGCGCCACGCAATAGCATTTGGAATAGTACATTGGGCATTTTTTCACGTAGTTTAATTAGACGATCCCACGGGTCCTCTTTTAAGAAACGATATGCAACGTCAAAGGTTGCACCGCCCCACATTTCTAGTGAGAAGAAATTATGCATAATTTGTGCTGTTTCATCTGCAATATCAAACAAATCACGTGAACGTACACGAGTTGCCAATAACGATTGGTGTGCATCGCGCATTGTCGTATCCGTTAATAATACATCATCTTGCTCTTTAATCCATTGCACAAGACCTTCTGGTCCACGTTCATCTAAGATCTGTTTCGTACCAGCAGGAATAGATTGTACAATTTTAATTTCTGGTTTATGAGGTTTTGAGAAAATTGGTTTTTGTTGATATTCAATACCAGGGAAACCATTAACCGTAACATTCCCGATATAACTTAATAGTTTTGTACCACGATCTTTACGTGGAGAGAATAAAAATAGTTCTTGCGTTGTATCAATGAAACTTGTATCGAACTGACCATCTATAAAATTCGGATGACGAACAACATTTTCTAAAAATGGAATATTCGTTTTAATACCACGAATACGGAACTCTTGTAAATTTCGATCCATCTTAGCCGCTGCTTCTTTAAATGTCATACCCCAAGTTGAAACTTTCACCAGCAATGAATCATAATATGGTGAAATGACCGCACCTTGGAAACCATTACCAGCATCTAAACGTACTCCAAAACCTCCACTTGAACGATAAACCATCAATTTACCAGTGTCTGGCATGAAATTATTCAATGGATCTTCAGTCGTTACACGAGATTGAATCGCATATCCAAAAAGTGGGATTTGTGATTGCTCAGGGATGCCAACTTCATCACTATGTATAGATAAACCTTCTGCAATTTTAATTTGAGCGTGTACAATATCGATCCCTGTTACCATCTCTGTAATCGTGTGTTCAACTTGGATACGAGGATTTACTTCGATGAAATAAAATTGATTTCCTGCTACTAAAAATTCTACAGTCCCAGCATTTACGTAAGACACATTTTTCATTAATTTTATAGCAGCTTGGCAAATTTCTTCACGTAATTCATGTGTAATTGAGTTAGAGGGTGCAATTTCAACAACCTTCTGATGACGACGTTGAATTGAGCAATCACGCTCATATAAATGAACAATATTGCCTTCTTTATCTCCTAAAATTTGCACTTCAATATGCTTTGGTTTTTCTACAAATTTCTCTACATACACTTCGTCAGATCCGAATGCAGCTTTTGCTTCAGATTTAGCTCTGTCATATGCTTCAACAGCATCGTCAGCAGTTTGTACTACTCGCATACCACGCCCGCCGCCACCAAGTGCAGCTTTTATCATTAATGGGAATCCATGTTGCTCACCAAACGCTAGTACCTCATCAATAGATGCAACAGGACCATCTGTTCCAGGAATTACTGGGATATTAGCTACTACAGCTTGTTCACGAGCTTTTACTTTGTCACCAAACATATCTAAATGATTAGAAGTTGGACCGATGAATTTGATGCCCTCTTCTTCACAACGTTTTGCAAATTCTAAGTTTTCAGATAAAAAACCATATCCAGGGTGAATTGCATCCACTCCTGCATCTTTAGCAATTGCTAAAATACCTTCTATATCTAAATACGCATCTATTGGTTTCTTACCGTCACCAACAAGGTATGCTTCATCAGCTTTGTAGCGATGATATGAGCCACTATCCTCTCTTGAATAGATTGCGACTGTTGTAATATTTAGCTCTGTACATGCTCGGAACACACGAATCGCAATTTCACCACGGTTCGCCACTAGTATTTTATTAATTGCCATTTCCCTTACCCCCTCTAAACTTTATTCCTTTCTCTCTTCACAAACATGGAGACATTTATAAGTATCCCCATAGCTAAAGATAACAAAATTAATGAGGTTCCGCCATAACTAATAAACGGGAGAGGTACACCGGTTAAAGGTATAATACCCGTTAATCCACCTACATTGATAAACGTTTGAAACCCTATCATACTGGCAATACCAGCTGCAATCATTCTTGCCATCGGATCTTTTGTTCGTAAGGCAATGAGCAATGCTCGAATAACAATAAAGCCTAGACCGCCTAATACAATCGCTACTCCAAAAATACCCAATTCTTCTGCTATGATTGCCAAAATAAAATCGGTATGTGGCTCTGGTAAATACCCCATTTTTTGTACAGATTGACCTAAACCTAGCCCTTTTATCCCCCCGGCACCAATTGCTAAATAGCCATTAACCATTTGATAACCAAAAAATTGTTCATCATCAAAAGGATTTAAATAAGCACGAATACGTCCCATACGTTTCTCCGTAAAAAAACTATCTCTGATAAAGAAGATACCAATTGACGCAATCGCCGCACAGCACATTAAAACCCCTAAAATTTTGTTAAAGGTTTTAATCTTAATTCCACTCGCTGCAATTACGGATACACCGATAAATAATATAATGAGTATAGTACCTAAATCCGGTTCGAGAAAGACAAGAAACGAAGCAGCAAATAACACAACAATAGGTGGAATGATTGATTCATTAATATTATCAATCTTCCCCTTTTCATATTTCTTAGCAAAAACGGCTGAAAAGTACAAAATGATAATAATCTTCACAAACTCGGATGGCTGTAAATTAGCAAAACCAAGATTCACCCAACTTTTAGCCCCCGAATCACCTGGACTAAAACCAAAAAAGTAAACGGCTAATAGCAAAGCGAACATCACGCTTAACATAAATACTATCATCTTATTTTCTTTATACATCTTGTAGGGAATGAAAGCCCCAACTACAAATGCTACTGAAGCAAGACATAGATTCGTAATTTGCTTTTTATAATAAAAATCTGCACTGTAACCCCAGTTACTTGCTGCCCATACCATACTAGCGCTATAAACCATTACCAGTCCAAAAAGGCAAAGTAATAAGTATGTAAAAAACAGTGGATAATCAAAATTTCTTGCGTATCTTTTTAAGTATGTTTTCATGTAAATACCTCTTTTTAATCATCTTGTAGCAAAAAAACCCAAACAACAGCGTGTTTGAGTTTTTTACTTATTTCTCTGTAAATGCATCATGCAATACAGATAATTCTTTTTCCAGTGAATCGAGAATCTCTCTTCCCTTTTCACGTTCAAGCAAGCCTAACTTAACTGCAAATTCAATTTCGCGTGATAAGCCAAACATTTGTGTATCTAAAACTTCTTCATATAGTGGGCATTGGGGCATTGTCAAATGCTCCATCTGCACTCTAATAAGCTTAGCAATTTTATCTGCGTCAGCAATAAGGAGTTCCAATGCCTTCTCCTGATATGAACTTTGCGATTTTGTATCCATGAGGACGCCCCCATTACCTGATATTTCTTCTATTCTATCTTAATAAAGTTTATCTTTTGCGCAGTAAAATTGCAAGTATATAACTTAGTAAACCGTATAACCAATTATATTTCTTTATTAACTACATAAATTAGCTGTATACTGAGATATGGAATGTACTATTCAAGGAGGAATCAACATGGAATCTATCATTCAAATTAAAGGTGCCGTGAATTTTGCTATCACATTAGATCCAACCGTTTGGATATTTGATGATCGTAAATTAGATCTAGACACATATTTTACTGAAGAACGAGTAGTTGTAAACGCTGACGAAGAATATATGGAAAAAGCCGGTAAACACTGGTCACGTGAAATTATGGAGGGAGCTACATTTCCACCAACTTTAAAATCTGAACGAAAATTTGAGAAAAAGCATATGATGACTGGCACATTCGGTATCATATTAAAGCCATTCCTAAACAATGCAGAAATTAAAGATGGCGCAACTATGGTTATTTTAGAATGCCGAGATGGCTCTGAATATAACTTCCCTATAGAAGAAGCTGAGGCTCTTATCTTAAAATATAGCCAAGACGGTAAAATGCTAACTGATAACGGACCTGTCTATGTAATCAACGGTGACGGTTCAAATGTAGATAACCCAATTAAAGGTCTTGTAGCAATCCGAGTAGAATAGGAGGGACTTGAACGATGCGAGTTAAGTGTGTCATTTGCGATTCTATTAATGAATTACCCGATTATTCACCAGAAGCAAAAAAATTACGAAATCGCCCTATTCATACGTATATGTGTCTCACTTGTCATGATCGCATTACGGAAAAAACGAATGCCCGTATTGCAACTGGTCGATTTATTTTCAGGAAAAAGCATTCGCTTATTGAAGATGAGTTCTAATTTTTCTATGTATGTAGTTTAAATAAAATATAAAAAGAGCAATTGAGATTCAGCTAGCTTGTCCTCAATTGCTCTTTTCTTTATATGTGATTTACTAGATCGTTATTGTGATGTTTGAGCTTTTTTATCTCTACGCAGACCAATTTTATACATGATTAACACAAGTGCGATAATCAATAATCCTTCTACTACAGGTAAATAGGCTGCAAAGAATGTCAAAAAGATACAGCCGACAAACAAGAAGAAATAAATAACGATATTTTGCCAAAACTTAAGTTTCTTCGCAAAACCAAGATTGTATACAACAATCGACAATGCGAAAATAACCAATAACAAAATATTACTAGCAACACTAAAATCAGATGCATTTTGATAAACATACTTGGCTACCGGATACATTTTATCAAATACAAATGCATCATTATTTGATACATCAGGTGCGGCAAGTTGAATAAAATTCAGTTCACTTAAAAAACCGGATTTAATATCCAAGACTTTCCTTCCTTTCATTTAGCGAATGATTACTCAGCGCTACGTGATTTCTTAGCTGCTTTTTCGCGTTCGTTTTTGTTTAAAATTTGTTTACGAAGGCGAATAGATTCTGGTGTAACTTCACAGTACTCATCTTCAGCCAAGTATTCTAATGCTTCTTCAAGAGTTAAAATACGAGGTTTTTTAATAACATTCGTTTGGTCTTTGTTAGCTGAACGAATATTTGTTTTTTGTTTCATTTTGATGATATTAACAGTAATGTCTGCATCACGTGTATTTTCACCAACAATCATACCTTCATAAATATCTGTACTTGGTTCAACAAATAGTGTACCACGGTCTTCAATTTGCATCATACCATAAGTAGTTGATTTGCCTGTTTCCATAGAAACTAGTACACCTTGACGACGTCCACCAATTTTACCTGATAGTAATGGTTGATAGCTATCGAAAGTATGGTTAATAATACCGAAACCTTTTGTTAAAGACATAAATTCTGTTGTATAACCAATTAATCCACGAGCAGGTACCATGAAGATTAAACGAACTTGGCCACTACCATTGTTCACCATATCTAACATTTCACCTTTACGTAAACCCAATGATTCAATAATTGACCCTACAGCATCTTCTGGTACATCGATTTGTACACGTTCAAATGGTTCACATTTCACACCATCAATTTCTTTAATGATAACTTTTGGTTTAGATACTTGTAATTCATAACCTTCACGACGCATGTTTTCAATAAGAATCGATAAGTGAAGTTCACCACGACCTGAAACAGTCCAAGCATCTGGAGAATTAGTATCTTCTACACGTAAACTTACATCAGTTTGTAATTGAGCACGTAAACGTTCTTCAATTTTACGTGATGTTACCCATTTACCTTCACGACCTGCAAATGGTGAGTTATTTACTAAGAAAGTCATTTGTAATGTTGGTTCATCGATACGTAATGGTGTTAAAGCTTCTTGGTGTTCAGTTGGACAAACAGTTTCACCTACGTTAATGTCTTCCATACCTGAAACAGCAATTAAATCACCTGAGTATGCTTCTTCAACTTCTTCACGTTTTAATCCGAAGAAACCAAAGATTTTAGTTACACGGAAATTTTTCACAGTGCCATCAAGTTTCATAAGTGCAACTTGTTGTCCAACATGGATTTTACCGCGGAATACACGGCCGATACCAATACGACCAACGTAGTCATTATAATCAAGTAATGCTACTTGGAATTGTAATGGTTCATCACGAGTATCAGCTGGTGCTGGGATGTGACTAATAATTTCCTCGAATAGGCATTTCATATTTTCTTCTTGTTTAGATGGGTCTGAATCAAGTGATGCAGTACCATTTACACCAGAAGCAAATACGACAGGGAATTCTAATTGATCTTCATTAGCACCTAATTCGATTAATAAGTCGATTACTTCATCCACAACTTCTGTAGGACGTGCTGAATCTTTATCGACTTTGTTTACTACTACGATTGGTGTTAATTTTTGTTCTAATGCTTTTTTCAATACAAATCGAGTTTGAGGCATACAACCTTCATATGCATCTACAACTAAAAGTACACCGTCAACCATTTTCAGGATACGTTCAACTTCTCCACCGAAATCGGCATGCCCTGGTGTGTCTAGGATATTGATACGAGTACCTTCGTAGTTTACTGCTGTATTCTTTGCTAAAATTGTAATACCACGTTCACGTTCGATGTCGTTTGAGTCCATTGCTCTTTCCGCGACATTTTCATTTGAACGAAAAGTACCAGATTGTTGTAATAATTGGTCAACCAATGTCGTTTTACCATGGTCAACGTGAGCTATAATTGCAATATTTCTAATGTCTTGACGTAAATTTGTCATTATTCCACTCCACATTCTATTTTCGAGTCCATAACTGTGTTATTATAACACAAGAGATGTTGCTTGTCTTTTCTTAACAACTAGTATTTCAAATTTTTTTATTATTTCACAGTAAAATTATTAGTTGGACTTAAGTTATAATTACTTATAAGTCAAACAAATTCATCAACTGGAGGATTTAAAATGAAAAATGCTAAAGTCGTTATGGCTTTTTTTGCGTTAGCTGCAGTGCTAGCAATGTGTTCAATAGGAATCGCCGTTGCTTTTAAAAGCGTACTTGGTATCTTCGGCGCCATTTTATTAGTTTGTGCCATTATGGGCTACGGCTTTAAAACTAAACGACAATTCCGTGAAAAAGGCTTGCTATAACTTTTCCAAATAAAAAGAATGAACTGGCTTTTTGCGAGTTCATTCTTTTTATTTATAACTATATTCTATTTCAAATGAATGTATTGTTCAATGATTGTCTGATGAATTTTAGGATTTGCAATAATAAATGTATCTTGTTTCTCCAAATTTATCGCTTCATTTCTCAAGTTCGACACAATCGCTCCGACTTCATTTGCAATAACTGCACCACCAGCAATATCCCAAGGTGATAAACGCATGGACATATAAGCATCCATTCGTCCACATACTACTGAGGCAATTTCTAAAGTAGCTGAGCCATACGATCTTGTCCCTCTAACATGATGTACAAGGTCTATCATCTTATTGTGTTCAATGTAGCGATTTGGTGTAACCCAAGTAGCATTAATTCCTATAATCGCTTCATTTAACGGTAGCGGTTGTAGTCGTTCTAACTTACGATCATTCATGTATGCGCCTTGTCCTTCTATAGCATAGTACAAATCATTGCGCATTACATCATATATGTACCCTAGTTTTCCGATTCCATCAACATAAATTCCAACTGAAATAGCAAAATTACGATGCTGTCGTATGAAATTCATCGTCCCGTCAATCGGATCAATTATCCATACGACACCATCTAATGATTCAAGGGGTTCCCCCATCCCTTCCTCACCGAGAATTTTGTATGCAGGATCATAAGAATGAATTTGTTCGATAAAAAACAATTCTGTTTCACGATCAATATTCGTTACAAGATCATTCGCATTAGCCTTTGTTTCAATTTCTAACTTTTCTGATAATGATTGACGAATTCGTTCTCCTGCTTCATGAATAATTTTAACTGTAAATTCATGTATTGCTATAATCCCCACCGTAACCCCACCTTTCGAAGCAAAAAAACATCATTTCTATAAATCCAAGTTAATGTTCTTTGCCTATCTCTATTATAGCAAAAAAACATCTGCTTCTCATTTGATTAGCAGATGTTCACCGGCGAATTTTGATTCTCTCTTTAGGCAAAAGCATGAAATGCCTCCAATTCCAAATGAATTTCAGAAAGGCGAATTTTGCTTAATTCAATTTGTTTTGCATCCTTACCTTGCAGAGCATCAAATAATGTTGCTAGTTCATAATCCATTTCTAATTGCAGACCCTTCACATATTGCTTTTCATAATCAACTTTGCGAATAATGTGTACTACTTGTTTCATACTAACCAGCTCCTTTTTATTTTGTTTGTGCAAGCTAGGACTTAAAGTGTCTTACTACATTATATGCATGATGTGAAAAATGATAAGTCCTTCTACAAGATTTTTTCCCAAATTTCTAATAAAATAAACATAAACTTTCAAAAGGAGTTAAATTATTATGCCTAGAACAAAATGGACTCAAAAAGATTTCGACATTTTCTCCATAGATGGCTTAGAACCACGAATGGAAGCACTTATCAATACCGTTAGACCCAAATTTGAAGAATTAGGTACGACATTTTCTACATATTTTTCCGCAAAAACTGCAGATGAATTTTTCCCTCATGTAGCAAAACATGCACGTCGTAAAGTAAATCCCCCAAAAGATAGCTGGGTTGCATTTGCTCCGTACAAACGCGGCTATAAATCAATTCCTCATTTTCAGGTTGGCTTATTTGGCACTCATCTATTCATCATTCTTTGTGTTATTTATGAAGCGCCAAGTAAGGCCGAAATTGCTGACCGTTTGCTAAAAAACCAAAATTTATTTAACAAGCTACCAAAGAAATTCTATGTTTCAGGAGATCATTTTTCTCCTGAAGGCATTAATATCAAAGAAGCCTTGAATAACGGTCAGCTACTTGGTTTACTGGAACGCTTACGTGATGTGAAAAAAGGAGAATTTATAGTAGGTCTACAACTTCCAAAAGAAGAAGCCATTCAATTATCTGCAGAAGAATTCGAGAAGTTAACCGAAGAAACGTTTGATGCTTTAGTCCCTATTTATAATTCTATGGTCAACAAAAAGTAAAAGAACAGGCATACGCCTGTTCTTTTACTTTTATCTTCTTCTTATTTCACCTTTAATTTTTGAACCTACAGGAGCATCTTTCATTTGCTTAATAATTGAATAACTTACATAGCCACTAACTTCTTCAAATTCGCGGAAAATTGTTTTTTCTTCAGCCATCGCTGGTACAATTCCTTTAAAACGTCTATATTTTGACATTAGATCTTCGCGTTTAACACCTGTTTCATACGCTTTTTCGATTGCTTGGAAGAACGCAATTACATCTACAATCTCTTCTGTAGACCAGTCCGTTGAGAACGGATATGAGTATTCCATAATCTTACCTACCTTTTGATTCAGGCTAATAAAGCCTTATTATTGTACTCCCCATTTTAAGCGTATTTCCGTTGCCTGTGCAACCATTCGCTGTATAAGTTCCTTCACAGTCGGTTCATCTTGGATCAATCCTGTAACTTGTCCAGCCCAACCAAACCCTTCTTGTTCCTTACCCTCATAGATAAATCTTTTATTTGCTTGACCGCTTATGAAATTTTTTAAAGCTTCATATGTTGGTGTTTCTTTTTCGATATCATGAATTTGATCCGTCCAACTATTTCTAATAGCACGTGCTGGTGCTCCTATAGATCGTTTAATAACAGTCGTATCTGCCTCCGTACTATTAATCAAGGTGTTTTTATACGCAACGGATGCATCAATACATTCTTTAGTAGCAATAAAACGGGTTCCCATTTCAATACCTTCTGCACCTAATGCAAGTGCTGCCATCCAGCCACGTCCATCACCTATGCCTCCTGATGCAATTACAGGAATAGATACAGCATCTACAACTTGAGGTACTAGTACCATTGTCCCGATATCATCTCGACCTAGATGGCCACCACCTTCTTGTCCTACAACCATAACGGCATCTGCACCTAACTCTTCCGCTTTTTGCGCTTGTCTGCGCGCAGCAACTAATACTAATTTCTTAATATCTGTCCCTCCTAGTTGTTTGAAAATTGGCGCAGGATTACCACCTGTCATTGATACGACCGGTACTTTTTCTTCAATTGCTACTGCTAACATATGCTCAAATGATCGACCATGCTGCCCGATAGCATAATTGACACCGAATGGCCGATCCGTTAACTTGCGTACTTTCTGAATCTCTTCTCGTAATGCTTCAGGACTTTCTAAACTCATAGCTGTTATTTGTCCTAATCCGCCTGCATTCGATACAGCAGCAGCTAAATCTGCATATGCTAAATAAGCAAGCCCACCTTGAATGATTGGATATTCTATTCCTAATAATTCGGTAACTCTCGTTTGCCATTTCATCTGTTACAACTCCCCTTTGTTTCCCTATATTAAACTGGTTCGCCGAATATTAGCGAAACCCTTTTTTCATTTTATTTCCCGAGAAATAAAGTAAGCATATGAAAAGTTCAAAGAGAATTTTCACATGCTCTTTTTAGAATATTAGCATTGCAAATATCGGACAAAAAAATGCGCCAATAACAGCACTTAATGTCATTGATACTGATCCCATGGATAACGTCTTTTCGCCATATTCAGTTAGTTTTGAAATTCCGAAACCATGAGCGCCACTCCCCATTGAAACACCTCTACTCACTGCACTATCGATTTTACACACCCGGAATATAAGCGGTCCTAAAATAGCGCCAGTAAAGCCTGCTACCATAACAAAAACTGCAGTCATAGGAGGAATTCCTCCTAAAGAGCTACTTACTTGCATTGCAACCGGCGTTGTAATCGATTTCGGAAGTAACGACCTTACCATTTCATCATCAAATCGCAATAGCTTTGCCAAGGCAAAAACACTAATTAGGCCTGAAATCATTGCTACAACAACACCAGAAATAATAGACAGCTTATACGTTTTAATCATATGTCGCTGCATATACAGTGGATAGGCTAAACTTACAACTGCTGGCCCAAGCATCGTATCAATCCATTTACCACCAGTCATATATGTTTCATAAGGAATATTACCCAACACTAAAATTGAAACACCTATAATTGTCGTTGTTAATATAGGAAGCAAAAACGGAGTCGAAAAACGAGCATATAATTTTGACATTAAATAAAATATGAAAATAGTTATAAGTATAATGGCTATAGCTTTCATTTTACGCCCTCCTTCATTTCTTCAGATTCGACCTTTTCTTTTTTCTCTAAAAATATTGATATTCTCCCTGATACAATAATAGTAAAAATTGTACTACTTATAACTGTGAGTAATAGCAATATACCATGTAAAGATAATAATTCAGGATACTTAATAGCACCTACTGTTGCCGGAACGAAAAACAACGGTAAAACTGCTAACATAAATCCTGCTCCTTCTTCAATCAGTGATACCGGCATTACATTACTAAGTAACAAAGCAAATAAAATGAGTAAACCAACAATACTACCCGGAAATTTGACACCTAACAAATTTACGATAGTCGTGCCAACAAATGAGAAAATATATAATACTACCATTTGTAAAATTATACGCATCCATTTAATTGATCTTTGTTCTAAAATTTTAATTTTTTTAACATTTTTCTGCTTCAATTGCGTCGAATCCATTTGTGTTGTTGACAAATCTTTTATTTCCATTTTTCGTACTTCAACTTCACTTTTTTCAGATTCTTTCACTTCTTGCTCTTTCATTTCCTGTTCATTCACTACTGTTTCGTTTATTTCTAGATCATTTACTTGGGCATTTTTTATCGCTATCTTATAATTTCCATTTTTGTGTTTTACTAATTTCAATTTCCCTACTTTAGATTGCATTTCGTAACTCTCCTTTTAACACATACCACGTTTATAAAGTAATACGAAATATTGTACGCCTATCTTCTCTAGATGTCTATGAATCTAACTGGAATAAAAAAGAAGCCATCCTTCATTAACTAAGTAATGTTAGATAGCTTCTTTCCTATTTTCAATATTTATAATTAATCGTCAAAGTTTTCAGATGCTCGATTCTTTTTCAACATCTTAGACAATAGTTCATAAACAAGTGGAACGATGATTAAAGTTAATACAGTAGAACTGATTAAACCACCGATTACTGTTACACCTAGGCCTTTTGATATCAAGCCGCTTCCTTCTGCCCCAATCGCTAAGGGAATTAAAGCCCCTACAGTTGCAATTGCAGTCATTAAGATTGGACGAAGACGAGTTGCTCCTGCTTCTAAAATTGCTTCGCGCATTGTCATACCTTCATGTTCCATATGAATTACACGGTCAATTAATACAATCGCATTTGTTACTACGATACCTATTAACATTAATAGACCAATCATTGAAGATACACTAATTGTTTCGCCAGTTATCCATAATGCTACCAGCGCACCTATTACAGTAAATGGAAGAGAGAACAGAATTGCTAATGGTGCTAATCCTTCACCAAATGTTACAACTAGAATGAAGTAAACAATCGCAATTGCAGCTAGAATCGCTAATCCTAGTTGAGTGAATGCTTCAGCCATATCTTCTGCCACACCGCTGCTATTTACTTCGACGTTGTTTGGTAGATCTAGATTATCGATATTTTTTTGTACTGCACTTGATGCTTTTGTAATATCTTTTGAAGTAACTGTAGCTGTTACGCTCGCATAGATTTTGCCTTTACTACGATTGATTTGAGATAAAGTTGTCCCCTCTTTAACATCTACTAGTTCTGAAAGTTTAACTTCCATACCAAGAGGAGATTTGATTTTTTGTTTTAATACATCAGCAAAGTCATCTGGTGATGCTGTTTCTTTATGAACAGAAACTTCGATTTTCTTACCGTCCTTATTAATCGATGTTAATACTTCTGAGCGCACGTTCGGGTTAATCGCCATTGCAATTTGTCCTGTTGTTAAGCCCAATTGTTTTACTTTATCTTGATCGATTACTAATGTGTGTTCATCATATGCTTCAGACAGTGATGCTTTAACGTCTTTTAAATCATCACGCTTTTTCATCATTTTTTCAATATCTCTTACAACTGGCTTGATTTCTTCCAACGTATTCCCGTAAACCGAATAATTTAATTCGCTACTTGAGCCTGTAGTTGAGAAATCTTGACTTTTCCAAGTTCCTGTTTGGTCAACAGCAACAACTTCTTCTATTAATTTAGCTTTGATATCACTAAACTGTTTTGTATCAGGATTATAGATAATATACATTAATGCTCCATTTGAAGCACCTGGCATCATTGGATTTGCTCCACCAATTGATACTTGAACTGTTTGCACATCTTTTTTATCCATAATCATTTTCTCTACTTCTTCAACGTCTTTAATAACGCTATCACGTGTTTCACCAGCCTCTGGTGTATACGTTAAGTAGACCATTTTTTGTTCATCGTCCGGTAAAAAACTAAATCCAACAAACGGTGCTAAGAATAGACTTGCTACTAAAACTGCAATTGTAGCAATAGATGTAACTAGTTTATGATCAAGTACCCAGCTAAGTAATTTTTTATAGCTTTGCGACAGCTTGCCATGTTCTTCCTTTTTCGTTTGTTTTTTACCATATAACTCTTTTTTGAACAATGTATGCGCTAATACCGGTACGACTGTAATCGCAATGATTAATGATGCACCAAGTGCAAATGTCATCGTTAATGCGAACGGCATGAACAATTCACCTACCATACCGCCAACTAACCCAAGTGGTAAGAATACCGCTACTGTGACAAGAGTCGAAGATAAAATCGGCTTGAACATTTCAATCGTTGCTTCACGTATTAACGCTCTACCTTGTAATTTCTCGCCTTCTAAATATATTCGACGATATATATTTTCTACTACTACGATAGAATCATCGATAACTCGACCGATTGCTACAGTCATCGCACCAAGTGTCATCATATTCAAAGTAATATCGAATTGTTTCAAAATCAATACAGCAATTAATAAAGATAGTGGGATCGATACGATTGAAATAATTGTAGAGCGAATGTTACGTAAGAACAGCATAATAATAATTACTGCGAAAATAGCACCGAATAATGCTTTGTTTAACATTGTTGATACTGACTTCTCGATTGGTTTACCTTGGTCCATAGTTATATCAATTTGCATGCCTTTATTATCTTTTTCAAATTGTTTCGAAGCTTCTTTAACATCGTTTACGACGTCAACTGTGTTTGCTTCTTGTGATTTCACAACTTGTACAGCAATTGCTGATTGACCATTTGTACGAGAAACAGATTCTACGTCGCCAATCATTTCGATTTTAGCAAGCTTACCTAATTTCACAAATGGCTCAGCAGGTTGTTGCTGTCCTAATGTTGCTGCTCCTGCTTGTGGTCGCACAGGAATGTCTAGATTTTTTAAATCTTTTAACGTTGTTAATTTACCATCTACAACCACTGATTGTTCTGCATCCTTGAATTGAAACATACCTAGTGGAACTGTGATATCCATCGCTTGAATGTATTGCTTAACCGTAGCTTCATCTAGGCCGTATTGCGCTAATTTTTTTTGATCGTAAGTTAATTGAACTTTTTCAACTTGTTGACCTGTTACTGCTACTGAAGAGACACCATCGATTGCTTCCATTTTCGGAACAAAGTAATCTTCTACCGTTTTTGTTAGCTCTTCGATTGTTTTATTTTTGTCTGAAACACTTAAAGCTACAACCGGAAATGCATTAATATTTACACGGTCAATAGTTGGTGTTTGTGCTGTATCAGGAAGGTCGATTTTTGCGATTGCTTCCTTTACATTATCAGCTGCTTCTTTCATATCAGCACCATATTCAAATTCTATTTGAATACTTGATGCATTTTGATATGAATTGGAGGACACAGATTTTACTGATTTTAAATTGTTAACCGCTTTCTCAAATGGTATAGAAATATCATCTGTTACTTGCTCTGGTGTTGCACCAGGATAGACTGTCGTAACTGTGACAATCGGAATTGAAATATCAGGGATTGTCTCAAGCTTCATTTTCAAGCCTGCATAAACACCCGCTACTGCTAGGATAATAGTAACTAACCATACCGCCAGCTTGTTTTTAAGCATAAATTTAATTGTAGAATGCATCTTGCACCGCCTTTTTGACTATTTGGTCACTATTCTATATAATAATGACTGATTAGTCAGTTGTCAATTTTTAATGATAGGGAGTGAATTATTATATCTAAGCAACAATTAATTATCGAAAAAGCTGTAGAATTATTCGCACAAGACGGCATAGCTTCAACCTCTATTCAAGATATAACAGATGCATGCGGTATTTCAAAAGGCGCATTTTACTTATCTTTTAAATCGAAAGATGATTTATTCATAGCTATATTCGAACATTTTTTGAGAGAAATGATTGGTCAATATAATGATTTATTAGAAAGTGACATATTTCCAAAAGAAAAGCTCGAAAACTATTTTCTATTACATTTTCAGTTATTTGAAGAAAAGTTGCCATTAATATCAATGTTTATGAAAGAGCAAATGAATCCAATTAATGAACAAATACTTCAAAAGTTCAATTATTATAATGATCTTGCAGATAAAACGACCCTTGCATTATTAAATGAAGTCTACGGAAAGCGCATTGAGCCTTTTCAATATGACATTCTCATTTTTTTAAAGGGGGTTATGAAAGGCTATTCAGAATTCATCATTTTTCATAGACAGCCCTACGATTTTATTCATTTAAGTTCTACACTTATTGAAAAATTAGATATTCTAGTCGAACATACTAAAAAAACTTTTGTTACTGAACAATTATGGCAATGCAAACCTCGTATTCAAGCATATTCTGTTACTGCATCTGAAGTGCAAGAGGAAGTAACTCGTTGGAAGGAAACTTATAAAGAACATCCTATTATTGAGGACACTTTAACTTTAATACAGGATGAATTTGAGCTTACTAATCCTCGCCTTGCTTTGTTAAAAGGGATGATGTCAAATATTAAACAAGAAAATAATTTACAATGGCTTGCTTTATTAATAAAACAATATACAACACAACTTTCATAGCATACAAAAGAGATAGTCGCAACGATGCACAACTATCTCTTTTTATTCATATGTCATAATCGAAATTAACACCTTTACCTAATACTATACTCGGCATTAAAGGGATATGACTAGTCGGTCAATATTAAACTATCATTTTCACTCTCCGATTTACTAGACGAACTTCCAAAACTTATGTAACAATTGATCTTAACTAATCTGAAATGTAACGACCAAAAATGCATATGAACAACTGTAGTGAATTTATAAATAAAAAGAAGTCCAAAGTAATTTACTTTGAACTGCTTTTTCCATTATATATCTTAATATCCCCAGACCATCGCTAACAATGAACCAAAGATAGTAATAAGACCAACCACTACAGCGTAAATGACACTTGTGTAAAGAGATTTTTTATCCTCTGTTTCTCCGATATGCATGAATAGCACGAGTTGTACAACAGCTTGCGCTAGAGCTGTCGCACCTAAAATAGTCATTGCTACTCCTTTTGGTATACCATCAATAAGAACTGTTAGTGCAGCTAATGTTAATATCAGTGACCCTATAAACCCAATAACATGTTCTTTTGGAAATAATTCTTTCATCATCCCAACACTCCTTTCAGATAAACGAAGCTGAAGATGAAGATCCATACGACATCTAAGAAATGCCAGTATAACGAGAAGATAAATGCTTTGTTTGCAGTTTGCGTATTTAATCCACGTTTAACTACTTGTACGATGATCGCAATCCCCCACAGTAAACCAAACATTACGTGAGCACCATGCGTACCAAGTAGAGTCATTAATGATGATAAGAAGGCACTTTTTGTAATTGTTGCACCTTCATGAACATATGTTACGAATTCCATTACCTCAACAGCCAAGAAACCTGCTCCAAGTAATAATGTCAAGATATAGAACACTATCATTGCTTTTGTGCGGCCAATTCTCATGGCATGAACACCGAGTCCAATTAAGAAACTACTTGTTAATAATAAGAAAGTTTCTATTAATACTGGTGACATTTCAAAGATTTCTGAACCAGCAGGACCTGAACCTGTACGATTCTGCAATATGAAATATACAGTAAATAAAGTTGCAAATAGGATAATCTCAGCACCTAGAAAAATCCAGAAACCAAAAACCTTTAATCGATTTTCCTCAGTACGATATTCTAATGGAAGTGATGTATTTTCTTTCGACATTATTTGTCACCTCTCAATTGACGTTCAGTTGCTTCAATTTCAGCCACTTCGATATAGTGACCGTGATCTTTTTCAAATGAACGGAATGCCATAAATCCAAGTGTAGCTATACCAAAGGCGATAACAGCTGCCCAAACACTAAATACAAAGAAGAATGAGAATAGGAATAGTACACCGGCCATCCACATTGGAGCACCACTATTATTAGGCATATGAATACGTTCATATTTACCTGCCGTAATATCTCGCCCTTCTTTTTTCGCATACCAGAATTCATCTAATTGATCCACTTGGGGTACAATCGCAAAATTATATTCAGGGACTGGACTATGTGTTGCCCATTCAAGTGAACGCGCATCCCAAGGGTCGCCGTTTTCGTCGCGTGGGCTGTGACGGAAACTATAGTAAATGTTATAACAAATGAATGCAAATCCGACAGCCATACCTAGAGCTCCTAAGAAGGAAATCATATTTAATGGACCATAGCCAGTACTTGCAGAATAAGTGAACATACGACGAGCGTAGCCGTCTAAACCAAGAATGAATAACGGGAAGAAAGCAACGTTGAAGCCAATTGCAATGAACCAGAAACCTAATTTCCCTAATTTTTCGTTTAAGCGGAAACCAAAGATTTTTGGCCACCAGAAATGGTAACCTGCTAACACACCGAACACAGTACCCGGAATTAGTACATAGTGGAAGTGGGCAACTAAAAACATTGTGTTGTGATATTGATAGTCAGCACTAGCCATCGCTAGCATTACTCCTGTTACCCCACCGATTGTGAAGATTGGAATAAATGCAAGTGCATAAAGCATCGGGGTTGTAAATTGTATCTTACCATGCCTCATTGTAAGCAACCAGTTAAAGATTTTAACCCCCGTCGGTACAGAAATCAGCATTGTTGTAATAGAGAAGATACTGTTTACCATAACGCCGTGACCCATTGTATAGAAATGGTGAACCCAAACCATAAATGAAAGTAAAGAAATCAAGACCATGCTCATGACCATTGATTTGTAACCGAATAGGTTTTTACGTGAGAATGCAGAGATAACCTCACTGAAAATACCAAACGCCGGTAGAATAACGATATATACTTCCGGATGACCCCAAACCCAGAATAGGTTGGCCCATAGCATATCCATACCGCCATCAGACATAGCGAAGAATTTAGTACCGAATTGACGATCTAATGTCATAAGTGCAAGTGCCACTGTTAAAACAGGGAAAGCAAATGTAATAATGACGTTTGTAATTAATGCTGACCAAGTGAACATAGGCATTTTCATTAATTTCATACCTGGTGCACGCATTTTCATAATAGTAGTAATGAAGTTAATACCAGTCATTAACGTACCTAAACCTGATAATTGTAATGACCAAGCATAATAGTTATTCCCAACACTTGGGCTGAATTCAATACTAGCTAGTGGGAAATATGCTGACCAACCAGAATCTGGTGATCCACCGATGATAAAGGAAATATTTAATAATCCTGCACCTGCAGCAAATAGCCAAAAGCTAAGTGCATTTAATCGAGGAAACGCTACGTCACGCGCACCAATTTGTAATGGTACTACTACGTTCATTAACCCGATAATAAACGGCATTGCCATGAAAATAATCATGATTAAACCGTGAGTTGTGAAGATTTCATTATAGTGCTGAGCATTTAGCAAACCATTTTCAGGAATAGCAGTTTGCGCTCTCATTAATAAGGCGTCAATACCACCTCTGAACAGCATGACTAATGCAACAACAATGTACATAACACCGATTTTTTTATGGTCAACTGTAGTAAGCCAGTTTTTATAGAAATAGCCCCATTTTTTGAAGTAAGTCAGACCAGCAACAATCGCAATGGCACCTACTACAATACTAATGGCCGCGCCCATGATCATTGGCTCTTTCATCGGTTCAAATAATTCTTTCATGCTCATTTTTGTGACTCCTTTCATACATCTAATCTAGCAACCTAGTGATTAGAATGCTTCATTTCTTCATCTGACATATCCATACCATCCATATCTCCAGCATCATCAGACATATCTGACGAATTTCCATGATCCATTTCTGGAGCAGGACTAAATGTTAAATGTGTAGAAGAGAAACTTTTACGGCCTACGATGTCCGTATCTAGTAATTCATTGAATGTTTTTTCTGTTAACGCTGGCTCATTCGCTTTCACGTCAGATACCCATTCGTCAAAGTCCTTTTGAGACATTGATTGTGCTTCAAATTCCATCTGAGCAAATCCCTGACCGTTAAAGTTTGAGTTTCTACCCATAAATGAACCTTCGACATCTGCTGCCATATGGATTTTCGTTACCATATCGCTCATCGCATATTTTTGTCCTGCTAATTGAGGTATCCAAAAACTTGTGATTGGACCAAATGAATATAGCCTAAATTCAATTGGGCGATCCGTTGGAATGTTAACATAGTTTACTGTCTCAACGCCTTCTTCTGGATAGCTAAAATGCCATTTCCAGTTAGAAGAAGATGCATATATAACGATTGGTTCTTTATTGTCATAACCTGTTTGTTTACTTTCAACTTTTGATGTAGTACTAACCGTAACAATTGATAGTGCAGTTACGATAAGAATTGGGATAACTGTCCAAATAATTTCGAGTTTTGTACTACCCTCTTCATGCGGTGGTTCATAATCACTCGGTGATTTAGATGCGCGATATTTTATAAGCATATTCGCTAATAATACATAAACAACTAACAATATAAACGCCATCACGATAATGGATAAAACAATTGTATTTGATAAAGTCTTCGCATTTGGACCTTTTGCATCAAAAATCATTAATGGTTCACAACCAGATAGGAATAAAGCCATGATTGACATTAACGTTGGCAAGATTAGCATTTTTTTATTCATATTGTACTCCCTTCAAAAAAACCACTTACTTGATATGTGTTTTAGAATATTAAATAGACTTGAAAAAATCGTCCTCCTAAAAAATTCATAGTATTCCAAAACAAAAAACTCATTTTGAATTCGCTAGATTATTGAGGATTACTCCTTTTGTTTGGCAACGATGAGACAATTCATTGTAGTCTCGATGTTTTAATAGCCTACATAATTGAGATAAAGTATTAAATACATTCTCACGTTACCAATAGGAGAAATTAGGCACCCAGGTTTTCGCGCCTAATACTCTTCAGAGGAACATTCAATTTTCTCGCTCGATTCAAATGAAATTATAAACCTTAATACTTAATAAAAAAATTAAAAGCTCTCCATAAACATAAGAATTTCTCATCATTATGAACGTTCTATGTATGTTTTTTGTACAAAATGTGTACTAGTAATAATTATATTGATCCATTTTATTCATATTTAACAACTCTTCCTTAATAAGGGTTATTACATATTAACTATAACTTTTAATAAACGCAAAATGCACTATCCAGACTAATAGATGGACAAAATAAAAACACTGCTAGCAAGTTTGTCTATACCCAAACATCCTAGCAGTGTTATAAAGTTTTTCAGTATCTATTATTTTAACTTAATTTTCTATGACCAAGACTTTCCCGAATCATAAAACGGGAAATTTTCATATTTATAGAACTGGGGCGGAGCCACCATCAATATTAACTGCAGTACCACTAACATAAGAAGCTGCATCTGATGCTAAAAAAGTAATAACATTTGCTGCTTCCTCTGTGTCACCTATCCGACCGAGTGGAATATTCTTTCCCATTTCTTCTGAAAATGCATTCCAACTAAGACCTGGGGCATGTGTTTGCCATTTCTGTTCAATTTGCGAGCTACGAATTAATCCTATACACACAGTATTTACACGAATCTGCTCTTTCCCTAAATCTTTACTCATCGCTTTCGTTAAAGCTAACCCTGCTGCACGGCTTACTGATGTTGGTAATGATGCTTCAGATGGGGCCTTTCCTTTTACAGCAGTAACATTCACAATAGCTCCACCACCCACTGCTCTCATATGAGGGATCGCAAATTTAGAACAATTCACAGCACCATATAGTTTTAAATCTAGATCTTCTTGCCAAAGCTCGTTTTCAACAACATCAAATGGATTAGCAGAACTTGTACCTGCATTGTTCACTAAAATATTCAGTTGGCCATAATGTTCGATTGTTTCATTTATAATTCTCTCACAATCTGCTTTTATCGATACATCGGCACAAACTGTATGTACTTTTTGCCCTGTTTCCAGGAAAATTACTTTCGCTGCATGTATTAAATTTTCTTCATTACGTGCACAAATTGTAACGTCAGCGCCCTCATTAGCGAGCTGTAGTGCTGTTGCAAGACCGATTCCTTTACTGCTCCCTGTTACAATCGCTACTTTTCCTAGTAAACCTAAATCCATTTTTCAGCACTCCCTTGTTGTTCTGAATAAATAAATTCATTTCCGATAAAAAAGCACCTTTTCGTTCACTCTATATAAATACAGGATTATTATACCATACATACATATAGCTACTTTGTAAATTAATTATTAATATTACTCTATTATATAGAGGGAATTATTTTGAAATGAGTAAATTAATTTGAACTCTCTATTTGTATCCTATTAAATCAATCCGATTATAATGACTAACCATTTGTATTACATTTAGATATTTTCACATAAAAAACCTCTTGAAGTCCAAGAACTTCAAGAGGTTTAAAAATTGGCAAAGCCATTTTATTTTTTAGCTACGATGTGAATTGGGTTACCAAGTAATACTTCAGCAGTTTCCATAGTGATTTCACCTAATGTTGGGTGTGCGTGAATTGTCATCGCAACATCTTCAACAGTCATACCTGCTTCAATTGCTAAACCAATTTCAGATATCATATCAGAAGCACCAGCACCAACGATTTGACCACCAAGTAATAAGCCATCAGCTTTACGAGAAACTAGTTTCACAAAGCCTTCTGTTTCATTTAATGCTAATGCTCGGCCGTTAGCACCGAATGGGAATTTACCAGCCACTACTTCATAACCTTCTTCTTTTGCTTGCTCTTCAGAAAGTCCCACAGTTGCCATTTCTGGATCTGTGAAGCAAACAGCAGGGATTGCTAAGTAATCTACTACTGATTTTTCACCAGCGATTGCTTCAGCAGCAACTTTACCTTCGTAAGAAGCTTTGTGAGCAAGTTGTGGTCCAGCAACGATATCACCGATTGCATAAATGTTTGGTATATTTGTGCGACATTGTTTGTCGACCTTTAATAGTCCACGTTCACCAAACTCAAGACCTAGTTCTTCTAAGCCAATTTCGTCAGTGTTAGGACGGCGACCAACAGTTACTAATACGTAATCGGCTTCAACAGATTTTGCTTCGCCTTTTACTTCGTATTTAACAGTAACGCCTGTTTCTGTTTCTTCAACGCCTTGAGCAAGTGCGCCTGTCTCGATTGTAACGCCTTTTTTCTTAAGACCTTTTTTAACAATCATTGTCATTTGTTTTTCGAAGCCAGCTAGAATATCTTTGCCACCTTCTAGAATTGTTACTTCTGAACCAAGGTTTGCAAATGCAGAACCTAGCTCAGTACCGATATAACCTCCACCAATAACAACAAGTTTGCCAGGAACTTCTTGTAGAGAAAGTGCTCCTGTAGAGTTTATTACGCGTTTAGAAAATTTGAAAGTTGGGATTTCAACAGGGCGTGAACCAGTTGCTAAAATCGCATTTTTAAATGTATATGTTTGTGCAGAATCCTCGTTAATCACACGGATTGTGTTTGCATCTACGAAATATGCTTCTCCACTTACTACATCTACATTATTGCCTTTTAATAAGCTTGATACGCCACCAGTTAATTTCTTAACTACACCGTCTTTAAATTCTTGTGCTTTTTTGAAATCGATGCTAACTTCAGGAGCCACAATTCCCATGTCTGCTGAGTTTTTAGCATGTTCTAAACGGTGACCTACTGAAATTAATGCTTTTGAAGGAATACAACCAACGTTTAAGCATACGCCACCTACATATTCTTTTTCAACAACTGTTACTTTTTGTCCAGTTTGCGCTGCACGAATTGCTGCAACATATCCACCAGGGCCTGCGCCAATTACAAGTGTATCTGTTTCGATTGGGAAATCTCCTACTACCATTTTCTTACGCCTCCATTAATAATAATTCGGGCTCGCTTAACAAACGCTTAATATGATTTAACGCATGTTGCGCTGTAGCACCGTCGATCATTCGATGATCAAAGCTCAATGATAATGCTAACACAGGTGCCGCTACAATTTCACCATTTTTTATTACAGGTTTCTCTGCAATTCGACCAATTCCTAAAATAGCTACTTCAGGATGGTTAATTACTGGAGTAAACCATTGGCCTCCAGCAGAACCTATGTTTGTAATCGAACAAGATGCACCTTTCATTTCATTTGGTGCTAATTTACCGTCACGTGCTTTTGTAGCAAGCTCATTAATCTCGTTAGATACTGCAAATACTGATTTACGATCTGCATGTTTAATAACAGGAACTAGTAAGCCTTTATCTGTATCGGCAGCTATACCAATATTATAATAGTGTTTTTGCACAATTTCTTGTGTTGCATCATCAAGTGAGCGATTAAATTCTGGGAATTCACGTAATGCACTAACTAAAGCTTTTACTACATACGGTAAATAAGTTAACTTAATACCTTTTTCAAGTGCGATTTCTTTGAATTTTTTACGGTGTGCAACAAGTTCTGTAACATCCACTTCGTCCATTAATGTTACATGTGGAGCTGTTTGTTTTGAGTGCACCATTGCTTTTGCTATTGCACGACGGATACCTGACATTTTCTCACGTGTTTCAGGGAAATCGCCTTCTAATACTGGTTGTACGGAAGCTTTTTCCGTAGTTTTTTCAGTCACTGGAGCCTCTTCTGCAACTGGTGCTTCTACTGCCTGTGTTGCGGCTTGAGATGGGCCACCATTCATAAATGATTCCACATCTTCCTTAACAATACGTCCATTTTTACCTGAACCTGATAGTTGTTTAATATCAACATCATTGTCACGCGCAAACTTACGGACAGATGGCATTGCAATTATACGTTTGTTTGGATCAGCTTCTACAGCTGGTTGTGATGTTACAGTTGTTTCTACCTTCGGAGCTTCTTCAACTGCAACTTTTTCTGGTTCTTCTTTTTTGGAATCTTCTTCATCATGATGACCTTTAAGTTGGATGTCCTCATATCCTGGAGCGTCTACTCTTAGTAAAACTGTACCGACAGTTGTAAGTACACCTTCTTCTACAAGGACTTCTTCAACTGTACCTTCTACCGGAGAAGGTATTTCAACGACTGCTTTATCATTTTGTACTTCACAAAGCACGTCATCTTCTTGAATTTTGTCACCCGCTTTTACGAACCATTTTACAATTTCACCCTCATGGATCCCTTCACCAATATCTGGTAATCGAAATTCAAATGCCATATGTTTCACCCTTTCTGTTTCGAGAACGAATTAAAATGTTAGTACTTTTTTCGCTGTTTCAACAATATCTTTTGGATTCGGCAACCAAACTGCTTCTGCTTGTGGGAACGGGTAGATTGTATCCGGTGCTGTTACGCGTAGTACCGGTGCTTCAAGACTAAGGATAGCTCGCTCTGTAATTTCAGCAACTACATTAGCAGCAATACCTGCTTGTTTTTGTGCTTCTTGAACAACAACCGCACGCCCCGTTTTTTCAACAGAAGCAATAATTGTTTCAATGTCTAGTGGTTGGATAGTTCGTAAATCCACAACTTCAACTGAGTAATTTTCTTTTTCTAATAATTCAGCAGCTTTTAGTGATTCGTGTACCATTGCACCGTATGCAAAGATTGATAAATCTGTTCCTTCTCGCTTCACATCAGCTTTTCCTAGTGGAATAGTATAAGACTCTTCTGGAACTTCTTCACGGAACGAACGATATAATTTTAAGTGCTCAAGGAAGACAACTGGATCGTTATCACGAATAGAAGAAATTAATAATCCTTTTGCATCATAAGGCGTTGATGGTATAACTACTTTTAATCCTGGTTGAGATGCCATTAAACCTTCTAAACTGTCTGAGTGCATTTCTGGTGTATGTACACCACCGCCAAATGGAGAACGAATCGTAACAGGTGCACCAAGTGCTCCGCCTGTTCGGTAACGCATACGTGCTAATTGTCCACTTACAGAGTCCATTACTTCATATACGAAACCAAAGAATTGGATTTCAGGTACCGGACGGAATCCTTGAAGTGCAAGACCGATAGTCAATCCACCAATGCCTGATTCTGCTAGTGGCGTATCGAAAACGCGATCCTCACCAAATTCTTTTTGAAGACCTTCAGTCGCACGGAATACCCCTCCGTTTACTCCAACGTCTTCACCGAACACTAAAACGTTTTCGTCATCTTTTAATTCGCAGCGTAGTGCGTCTGTAATTGCTTGAATCATCGTTAGTTGTGCCATCGGTTACTTCGACTCCTTCTCTTTGAAGATTTCGTATTGCTCTTGTAAATTATATGGTAAATCGCCATCGTGCATATTACGGATAAGTTCTGTTACTTTTTGTTTTGGTGCAGAATCCGCTTCTTTGACAGCTGCTTTAATTTCTTCTTTAGCTTTTTCAATTACTTCTGCTTCTTTTTCTTCACTCCATAAACCTTTTACCTCTAAATATTTACGGAAACGTACAATTGGATCTTTCTTTTCCCATTGTGAATCTGTATCAGAAGTACGGTATCGTGTTGGATCATCCCCAGCCATTGTATGAGGACCATAACGATAACACATTGTTTCGATTAATGAAGGACCTTCACCATTTACTGCACGTTGTCGTGCATCTCTAGTTGCCACAAATACTGCAAGTGGATCCATTCCATCTACCAAGATGCTTGGAATACCTGCCGCAATCCCTTTTTGAGCAATTGTTTTCGCAGCAGTTTGCAATTCACGTGGAGTTGAAATCGCAAATTGGTTATTTTGAACGATGAAGATTGCTGGTGAACGAAACGCTCCTGCAAAGTTAATACCTTCGTAGAAATCCCCTTGAGACGAACCACCATCCCCCGTATAAGTTACAGCAACTGACTTTTTGCCTCGTTTTTGCATACCAAGTGCAACGCCAGCTGTTTGAATATATTGAGCACCTATAATAATTTGTGGTGGTAATACATTAACATCCTCTGGAATTTGATTACCTATGAAATGTCCACGCGAGAATAAGAACGCTTTATAAAGCGGTAGTCCGTGCCAAAAAATTTGAGGTACATCACGATATCCCGGTAAAATATAATCTTCTTTTTCAAGTGCATAGTGTGAAGCAATTTGAGAAGCTTCTTGACCCGCTGTAGGCGCATAGAATCCTAAGCGTCCTTGACGGTTCAATGAGATTGAACGTTGGTCTAAAATACGTGTAAAGACCATTCGGCGCATTAACTCAACAAGTTCAGTATCCGATAATTTCGGATCTGCATCTGCGTTAACAATTTCGCCTTCCTCATTCAAAATCTGAAACATTTCAAATTTTTCTTCAATCTCATGCAGATTTGCAACTGGATCGAATTGCTTTGATTTTTGTGAAGCCATGCTATCACATCTCCTCTGTGTCTGTATTATAAATATTTTTCTTTTTAGTAATACAAGGTTTATTCGTTTTCAGTATACTGAATTAAATTTAATAGGTCAATCATTGTTATGATAATGCTTACATTATTTTATTCTTACTTTTTGGAAAAAGCTGTACTATATACATTTTGACAACTGTATTATACAACAGTTTTGTTTTTCTACTCTTTACTAGAACAGATTTTCACCTCGCCTTATGTATTCCCAGTTGTCGTAATCTTAAACAAATAATCTTTTAAGAATCTTTTTTCCATTGAACGATTATCGTTGTACGTTATACTATGAATATAGATTTTGTATCGAAAGGAAGAAATGAAATGATTTTAATGAATAATGTAATTCGCGAAGGGCATCCAACATTACGTACCCGTGCGAAAGAACTAACTTTCCCCCTCTCAACTGAGGACAAAAAATTAGGTCAAGACTTACTCGAATTCCTCATTAATAGTCAAGACCCAGTAATAAGCGAAAAATACGACTTGCGTTCCGGCATAGGTATTGCCGCTCCGCAAATAAATGAGTCAAAAAGAATGTTTGCTCTTCATCTACCTGATGATAATGACAATCAAATCAGCTTTGTCGCTGTAAACCCAAAAATAGTTAGCCATTCAGTAGAAAATACTTATTTAACAAATGGTGAAGGCTGCTTATCGGTGGATCGTAACGTATCTGGTTTCGTACCACGCCATGCACGAATAACAGTTAAATTTCATACACTTGATGGCGAAGAGCAGAAAATGCGCTTAAAAGGTATACCCGCTATCGCTTTTCAACATGAATTAGACCATTTAAATGGTGTCATGTTCTATGATCACATTAATGAATCCAATCCATTCGCTGATATACCGAATTCGCAACCAATTGAAAATAAATAACACAAAAGCCTTACTATGAATCGTAAAATCATAGTAAGGCTTTTTTTATTGTTTTTATACCAAATGTAATTTTTCCATTGCTTTTACTAATCCATCTTCATCTACATGGTCCGTCACAAAACTCGCAGCAGTTTTCGCTTTCAAATGTCCATTCCCCATAGCTACACCTGTCCCTACTGCCGTCAGCATTTCAACATCATTTAAACCATCACCGAATGCTATTGCATCTTGCATCTCAAAATTTGTATATCCAAGTAATTGTTCAATCCCATACGCTTTAGAAACGCCTTTATTTAATACATCACAAGAATAAGTGTGCCATCGAATTAACTGCAATTTCGGAAAAGCTTTTGCATATTCTTCTTCTTCTTCGATACTTACAAACAACAATACTTGATAAATTGGATGAGTTAAGTAGAAATCTTTATCTAATCTTGGCATAGGATAGAGTAACGAAGTCAAGCTTTCCTTTATCTCAGGATGTTCTGGTATAGAAGTAACCATCTCTTGATTATCTAAAAAGACTAATGGCTTATCCTGTTTCTCAACATATTTAACAAGAGCTTTCAATTGTTCGAGAGGCACTGGTTTCAACGAAATACGCTGCCCCTTATATACAACATATTGGCCATTAAAACAAACATAAGAATCCACTTCTAGCGTTTCAAGAACTTCCTTAATCATAAATGGAGCCCTACCTGTCGCTATGACTACCTCATGACCATTATCTTTTACCTTTTTGACCGCTTCAATTGTTGTTTGTGGAATTTCTTTTTTCGAATTATATAGTGTACCATCAATGTCAAAAAACAATATTTTTTTCTTCATACTAAATTACTTCCTCCTTTTTCTCTAAATTCTATATGTTAAGTAAAAAAACTTTACAGCGAAAGTTTAATATTGTATAATGTCCACGAGGAGTGATATGCCATGTTTAAACGCCTAAAAAAACAATTGTTGAAACGGCTCAATGGCTTGCTCGGAAAAAAAACAATCGCTTAAGTATATTTGCCCTTCATAATTTTGGAGGGCTTTTCTTTATTTTAAGTTACTAGCGTGATAATATAAAGGAAATGCAATTATTTTGAACGTGTTAAAGGAGAGCATATTATGATTTACAAAGTTTATTATCAAGAAAATGCGCTTGAAGTACCAGTTCGCGAAAATACTAAAAGCTTATATTTAGAAGCGGCAGATGAGCGTGAAGTTCGTCAAAAACTTAAAGACCGTAACTACAACATCGAATTTGTTCAATTGCTTGAAGGAAACTACTTAGAGTATGAACAAGCAAGCGAACATTTCCACGTGGAGAAGCTCTAAACGTATGAAGTTTGTCAAGAATGACCAAACAGCGGTTTTCGCACTCGGCGGACTGGGCGAAATCGGTAAAAATACGTATGCCGTACAATTTCAAGATGAAATTATCTTGATTGATGCAGGAATTAAATTCCCTGAAGACGATCTATTAGGTATTGACTATGTTATACCAGACTACACTTATTTAGTAAGAAATGTAGACAAGATTAAAGGTCTTTTCATTACTCATGGGCATGAAGATCACATTGGTGGTATTCCTTATTTGCTACGTCAAATTAACATTCCTGTTTACGGTGGCAAGCTTGCACTAGGTTTGTTACGTAATAAATTGGACGAGCATGGTTTACTTCGTCAAACAAAAATGATTGAAATCCAAGAAGAGGACATTATTAAATTCCGTAAAACTTCTGTGAGCTTCTTCAGAACGACTCACAGTATTCCGGATGCATACGGTATTGTCGTAAAAACTCCTCCTGGTAATATCGTTCATACAGGGGATTTCAAATTTGACTTTACTCCTGTTGGTGAACCAGCAAACTTAACAAAAATGGCTGAAATCGGACGCGATGGTGTGTTATGTCTACTATCTGATAGTACAAATGCCGAAGTTCCTAATTTCACAATGTCTGAACGTAAAGTTGGCGAAAGTATTGATGAAATACTACGTAAAGTAGAAGGGCGACTTATTTTCGCAACATTTGCTTCAAACATTCACCGTTTAAAACAAGTTACTGATGCCGCTGCTAGTCACGGACGTAAAATTGCTGTATTTGGTAGAAGTATGGATAACGCCATTACAATTGGTCGTGAATTAGGCTACATCACTGCACCTAAAGAAACTTTTGTTGATTCACAAACGTTAAATCGTTTGCCAGCTAACGAAGTACTAATTCTTTGTACAGGTAGCCAAGGCGAACCAATGGCTGCACTTTCTCGTATTGCTAACGGCACTCACCGTCAAATCCAAATCCAACCTGGCGATACTGTTGTATTTTCATCTTCACCAATCCCAGGTAACACAATTAGCGTCAATAAAACAATCAACTCGTTATTCCGTGCAGGTGCAGAAGTTATTCATGGTTCATTAAATAATATTCATACGTCTGGGCACGGTTCTCAAGAAGAACAAAAGTTAATGCTTCGTCTGATTAAACCAAAATTCTTTATGCCAATTCATGGTGAATACCGCATGCTTCGTATGCATGCTGATTTAGCTGTTGATTGTGACGTAGAACCAGATAATACATTCATCATGGAGAATGGTGACGTCCTTGCACTTAGCCCTAACACGGCTGCTGTATCAGGTCGAATTCCTTCTGGTGATGTTTACATTGATGGTAACGGAATTGGTGATATCGGTAATATCGTTTTGCGCGATCGCCGCATCCTTTCCGAAGAAGGTCTAGTTATCGTTGTTGTTAGCGTGAATATGGAGACACAGAAAATTGTTTCTGGCCCAGATATTATCTCTCGTGGTTTCGTATATATGCGTGAATCAGGTATGATGATTAACGAAGCACAACAAATGTTAAACCGTCACTTACAACGTACATTACAAGACAAAACTCCTCAGTGGTCAGAATTGAAAAATGATATCACTGATGCGTTAGGACCATACTTGTTTGAAAAAACAAAACGTCGTCCAATGATTTTACCTATAATAATGGAAGTTTAATTACAAAAGGGTAGAGATTTTTAAAATCTCTACCCTTTTATGTTTTTTAGCGAAAGTCTACAAAAATGGAAGTTACTGTTCTGTTTATTTTTACAAAGAATCATTCGTCCCTAGCTCTCTAATTTTACTCTTAATTCATCATTTTTTTCTCAAAACGACTAATATCAACATCTGCTCCTATAACAATTAAAATATCACCTTCATGAATGACCTCATCTGCTTGTGGTGAAACGATGATTTCCTGCCCTCTTTTAATCGCTACAATATTAATACCATATCTTACCCTAATGTCTAAGTTAATGATTGTATGGCCTTCTAATAAATGATTTGCCTTAATCTCCATAATTGAATGTTCCTCAGATAACTCCAAGTAATCGAGTACATTATTGGACATCATGTTATTCGCAATGCGAATTCCCATATCACGTTCTGGATGGACAACATGATCTGCACCAATTTTCCGTAAAACTTTTTCATGGTAATCATTTTGTGCTTTTACAGTAATTTTTTGTACCCCTATTTCTTTTAACATCAATGTTGTTAAAATACTCGATTGGATATCATCACCGATTGCTACAATTACATGTTCAAAGTTACGAATTCCAAGTGATTTCAAAACGGATTCATCCGTCGTATCTGCTACGACTGCTTGTGTAGCGATTGGAGCAAACTCATCGACTCTTTCTACATGTTTATCTATCGCCATTACATCAGCACCTTGTTGGATCAGCTCTGAAACAATACTGCCACCAAAACGGCCTAAACCAATGACAACAAATTCTTTTTTCATGAAATTTCCCCCGATACTGTAAAGAATGGACATAGTGTAACACAATACATTCAAGCATACAAACGGGTCAATTGCTATTTTTCCCAACAAAAAAAGAATTGTCCTAATAAAAATGGGACAATTCTTATGACATTTGAAATTTTTTATGCGTCAGCTTTACGAACTTCGTCTAATACACGGTTAACGCGTTTTTCAAGCATTTTCATACCACTGCCTCCTGCTTGAAAGTGACGAAGTTGACCTTCTTTATCAAAAACATAATATGCAGGTACATATTCGTTATCAAAAGCATCAGTTAACTTCATTTCACTGTCAACAAAGATTGGTTGAGTAATATCATGCTCAGCTGCAGTTGCTTTAATAACGTCTAAATCTAAATCATTTTCAGAACGTGGCATATGAACTGCAATAACATTCAATTCTCTACTGTATTCATCACGGAATTTATTAACTTCTGGCATCGCCTCTTTACATAAATGACAGCTAACTGACCAGAAATGAATTAGTGTTGGTTTGTTGCCGATTAAGTTCTCTTTTGATACTTTACCGTTTAACCAAGCTGTTTCGCCTACTAATTCAGGCATTTGTGCACGTAGTTTCATATTTAATCACCTCATAATGGAATTCGTACTTAGTATATTCTCATCTTTCAAAAAAAGACCTAACATTTGTTAGGCCTTTTTGATGTTAAAAATCTAAATTAAACTTTAAGAGTCTTTTGACCTGGGCGCCAGTTAGCAGGGCAAAGACCACCAGTTTGTAGTGCTTGTAGTACACGAAGAGTTTCATCTACATCGCGACCGATGTTATTGTGGTTAACAACTTGATATTGAAGTTCGCCTTCTGGATTGATGATGAATAATCCGCGAAGTGCTACGCCTTCTTCTTCAATTAACACACCATAATCACGAGATACACGTTGATTGTGATCAGCTGCTAATGGGAATTTTAATTGACCGAGACCATTTTCAGTACGATCAGTATTGATCCATGCTAAGTGAGTGTGGATTGTATCAGTTGAAACACCAATTACTTCTGCATCAAGATCTTCAAATTCGTCATAACGATCTGACATTGCAGTGATTTCTGTAGGGCATACAAATGTGAAGTCCATTGGATAGAAGAATAAAACAGTCCATTTGTCGTTTTTCATGTTTTCTTCTAAATTAACTTTACCGAATTCTTTATTAGCTAGTACTGCTTGCATTTCAAAGCGTGGTGCTTGATTTGCTACTAAACGTTCTGCCATGTTGAATCCCTCCAAATATTTTTATATATGCTATTGCGAAAAACTATAATTTTCGCATTAATCCAATTCCTACAATAGCAAATCACCATTGCGAAATCAATCATAGACACTTAATAATTATTCTAATCTATCTCTTATTGTGACAAATAATCGACATTTTATGTATTCAAGAATAAAAAACTTATATCCGATAAATATCTATTGATTTTATTAAAAAAATGATAAAAAAAGAAAAAACTCCAAAGATGGAGTTTGAAATCTTAATAATTTTAGGTTTATTAGTCAATGTTAATATTTTGCATATGCATAAATATCCCACTCATTGATTGTTGACTATTCTACAACATCTTTTACAAAGGTCGATTAGGTCGGCCTTTGCAATTATCACAGAAGGGATCGTCACATTCCTCTTCTCGCCATTCATTGCAATTCGCACAAAACAACGAATCATATTCATCAGAATAGCGTAATAATCCTAAACATTCAGGACAATAATCTTCTAACGCTACTGCATCAATTAAGCGATTATTTGCCATTAGAAATGTACCTTCAAAAACGGGATCACTTGGGACTTTTACTGCACCCTGTCGTTCTTTAGGATCTAGATAAAAAAACAATTTCTTTCCCAATATTTCCGCCTCCTTAGATATCTAGTTTAGCATAACTCTCCGCCATTTTTCTCTATAATACTTTTTATTTTTTAAGAACATTTCGACGAACTATTGCATATATTCTATAATTACTTTAAAGGTCGAATAGATTGATTTAAATTTCACTAGAGGCATATAGAATAGGTTAAAAAGTCTAAGTAAAAACATTTCAAATATGTTATTGCTGATGAATGTCTCTTTTAATTCAATACAACAAAAAACTCATCAGCCTATTGTTGACCGATGAGTTTAATTATTCATTCTTCGTTTATACCGATGCAGCGCTCACACTCATAAAGAGTCGATTCCACACGCTCAACAATTAGGCAACCACATTCACGACAATGTTTTTTTGCTACTTCTTGTTTCTTTGTTTCCATTGTAATCTCCCCCGTTTTTGTTATTGAATATGACTATAGCTTGGTAAAGTTAAAAATTCTTCAAATGTCGGTTTTAACGTCAAGAACTCGAAAATGTCTGCCGCTTCTTCATACCGACCATTTTGGAAGTTTTCTTGGCCAACTTGTTGTTCAATTTGTGCAAGTTCTTGCTGTAATACTTCTATAAATAACTGCTCGTTAATTTCACGACCATCATCAAGTTTCCCTTGCGGATGACGAATCCATTGCCAAGTTTGAGAACGTGAAATTTCTGCAGTAGCCACATCTTCCATCATATGGTTAATTGGCGCTGCTCCATTACCTCTTAACCATGAAGCGATATATTGTACCCCTACACTGCAATTGACTCGTAATCCAGCCTCTGTAATTGTTCCTACTGGTACTTTTAACAAATCTTTTGCTGTCACATGCACATCTTCCCGTTTACGATTTATTTGGTTTGGTGTTTTCATATGCTCATCGAATTGCTCCATTGCTACTGATACTAATCCTGGATGTGCAACCCAAGTACCATCATGACCATCTGAAGCTTCACGGCGTTTATCTTCTCGCACCTTTCCAAAAGCGATGTCATTTGCCTCTGGATCATCTTTAATCGGAATTTGCGCAGCCATACCCCCAATAGCTGGTGCATTCCGTTTATGACAAGTTTGCACACATTTCAATGTGTACGCACGCATAAATGGCGATGTCATAGTCACTTGGCCACGGTCAGGTAAAATTACTTCTGGTTGATTACGTAACCGTTTCAAATAGCTGAAAATATAGTCCCATCGTCCACAATTTAGCCCTGCTGAATGCTCACGCAATTCATATAAAATCTCATCCATTTCAAATGCGGCTGTAATCGTTTCGATTAAGACAGTCGCCTTAATCGTCCCCTGCGGAAGACCAAGTTGCTCTTGAGCATAGATAAATACATCATTCCATAATCGGGCTTCTAAATGACTTTCAAGTTTTGGCAAGTAGAAATACGGACCGGAACCACGATCTACTAACTCTTTAGCATTATGGAAGACATATAAACCGAAATCAAACAAACCTCCAGCGATTTGTTTACCGTCGATTTCTATATTTTTCTCGAGTAAGTGTAAACCTCGCGGACGAACAAGCAAGACAGCTGGATTGTCAGTTAATTTATATGTTTTACCATCAGATGTTTGTGTAAATGAAATCGTTTTGCGTACTGCATCACACATGTTCACTTGCCCTTCAATCATATTATCCCAAGTAGGAGACGTTGCATCTTCAAAGCATGCCATGAACATTTTGGCACCAGAATTCAGTGCATTAATGACCATTTTACGATTAACAGGCCCCGTAATTTCTACACGACGATCTTGTAGGTCCGCAGGGAGTGGAGCAATGGTCCACTCTCCTTCGCGGATTTCTTTTGTCTCTGGTAGAAAATCCAGTTTCTCTCCAGCATCGATGCGCTGTTGTCTACTTTGGCGCTCGTCTAATAATTCCATTCTTCTTTGATCAAACTGGCGGTGTAACGCTGCTATAAATTGCAAAGCTCCAGCTGTTAAAATTTCTTCGCTCGCTGCCGATTGTTTTCCTAAAATTTTAATATCTTGAGAAGTTGCATGTCTAGTACTCATAACCTATCCCCCATTTGATTAAATAAATTGTGCTGTTTCAGTAGAGCCCTTCATAGCAGTTGTAGAAGATGTTCCTCCTGAAATTACTTGAGATACATCATCAAAGTAACCAGTTCCTACTTCACGTTGATGTTTTGTAGCTGTATAACCTATTGTTTCATTAGCAAATTCAGCTTGTTGAAGTTTAGAATATGCAGCCATGCCATTGTCTTTATAATCATGCGCCAATTCGAACATGCTATGGTTTAAAGCATGGAATCCTGCTAACGTTACAAATTGGAATTTGTAACCCATTTTACCTAGTTCCACTTGATATTTAGCGATTGTTTCATCATCTAAGTTTGCTTTCCAGTTGAATGACGGTGAACAGTTATATGCAAGCATTTTATTTGGGAATTTTGCACGGATTGCATCAGCAAATTTTTTTGCCTCTTCTAAATCCGGCGTTGATGTTTCGCACCAAATTAAATCTGCATACGGCGCATAAGCAAGCCCACGAGCAATCGCTTGGTCAATACCCGGTTTTGTACGGAAAAAACCTTCAGGAGTACGCTCTCCTGTGATAAATTCTGAATCTCTTGGATCGATATCACTTGTCACCATATCCGCAGCATCAGCATCAGTACGAGCAATTAGAATTGTTGGTACATTTAAAACATCAGCTGCAAGTCTTGCAGAAATCAGATTACGAATTGCATTTTGTGTTGGCAATAAAACTTTGCCTCCTAAATGACCGCATTTTTTTTCTGAAGCTAATTGATCTTCTAAGTGAACACCTGATGCACCTGATTCAATCATACCTTTAACTAATTCGAAGACATTTAATGGTCCGCCAAATCCTGCTTCCGCATCTGCTACAATTGGTGCGAACCAGTCAAAACCATCTTCACGCCCTTCAGCATGATCGATTTGGTCTGCACGTTGTAGTGCTTGGTTAATGCGTTTAACAACCGTAGGAACACTATTAGCTGGGTATAAGCTTTGGTCAGGATACATTTGACCAGAAAGGTTTGCATCTGCCGCTACTTGCCAACCACTTAGGTAAATTGCTTTTAAACCTGCTTTAACTTGTTGTACTGCTTGATTACCTGTTAATGCTCCTAAAGCATTAATGAAATCTTCTTCGTGCAAAGATTTCCATAAACGTGCAGCACCTTTTTTTGCCAATGTATGTTCAATAATTACAGAACCGCGTAATTTAACTACTTCTTCAGCGCTATATGGACGTTCAATCCCTAACCAACGACCCTCTTCTGCCCAGCTTTTTTCTAATTGCTCCACTTGTTGTTGTCTTGATACCATTACAATCCACACCTTCCAATTAATTTACGTTAAAGTCTGCTTGAATTTATTGTTGCATAACAGTAAACGTTGTTATAAATTAATATATAACAGTTTCTAATTTTTGTTATTGTTTTTTGACAAAAACCCATTTTTTTACGATGAAAGAACGTTTTTCCAAGATGAATTGAGGGGGCGCTTCAAATGGTTGAGGATAAAGTTGGTTTTGCAAAAGAACTAATTAATCAATACAAGAATTTGTTAGCAGATTGGATTCCACAAGATGCCACATTGGCGATTGCCACCGGAGAATCGTACATCTACTATTTAGCTGGCGCTTATGATGTACATCTAAATAATGGAAAAGGTATAAAAAAAGGTAGCATTGCAGAACGAGTCATTCAAGAACGAAGAAAGATTGAAGCTGTTGTAGAAGAAGAGCTATTAGGTACACCCTATTACGGCATTGGTTATCCCATCGACTTAAATGGGCAGCCTGCAGCACTACTTGTCATATTACCTCCTGATCACCAGGTTGCTATAAAAGAACCGTTTCGCTTTATAACTGGTAAACAAGAAGATGAATGGGCGCCTATCGCAATTGAGAAAGTTTCGCATTTCGAGAGTTTAAATAAAAAGAGCTGGTTTTATGCTAAAAGTGAACAATACAAAACAAACTTAACTTTAAAAGAGTTACATAGACGATTACCTGATTGTTTTCTACGAATTCACCGTTCTTATATAGTAAATATTCACTCCATTCAAAAAATAACGAAAGACTTCTCTTCTAATTTAATGATAGTTTTGAAAGATAATACTGAACTACCTGTGAGTAGTTCCTATATTAATGATGTGAAAAAAGCTCTAGAATTTTAGAATTAATATTAATTCTGTCTACCGGATGCGAAAACGCATTCGGTTTTTTAATTCTAAAAGTTTCAATTGAAGAATTGATAGATTATATCCTACAAAATAATCTTAATTTATATTATTACTAAACAACTTTACAGAATCATCTTCTATATAAATGGAATACATTCTTTCCAATTTTGGGTACCCAAATAATAGAGAATACAATTTTCAACTTAGAATTACGGATATTTTCTCATAAACTTTCAAACTAGCTTTTATTTTTTCTTAAAACGGTTGAAAAATGCTGTCAATTTTGTATAATAGATATCGTTTGAGTAAACTAAAAGTTTCGTTAAAGTAAACTTTTGATTCTTTAAGTTTACGAATAGTAAACAATCGAGGAGCAAGGTAGATGCAAATCGGCAAAAAGATTAAACGACTTCGCCTAAAAAAGGGGCTTACTCAAGAAGAGTTAGGCGAAAGAACAGATTTGAGCAAAGGTTACATCTCACAATTAGAAAGAGATCTTAACTCCCCTTCTATTGAAACTCTCTTCACATTGCTAGAAGTTCTTGGCTCAACACCAAAAGACTTTTTTGATGATGAACAAGAAGAACAAAAGGTCGTCTACACAGATGAGGACCAAACAATCTTTACAGACGAAGATAAAAAATATCGTATTCAATGGCTTATTCCAACTTCTAATGAAAAAGAAATTGAACCTGTCATTTTAACATTTGAACAAAACGGTGAATTCAAACAATTTGAGCCTTCTCTATCTGAAACATTTATTTATGTTTTAACAGGGCGTGTTCGACTTGTATTAGGTAAGGAAGAATATATCGCAACTGCAGGTAATGCGGTCTATTTCGATGCTTCGGATACTCATCAGCTGTTTAATGCTCACGCAGGAAAAACCGAGCTTTTACTCGTCGCAACCGAATCTTATTTATAGTTTAGGAGGCCCAACATGACTGAAAACTCAATTATTCGCTTTGAAAACGTGTCAAAGTCTTATTCTGATGGCACTGTTGTATTAAAAGACATCAGTTTTGAATTAGAGAGAGGTGAGTTTTACACGCTACTAGGTCCATCTGGTTGTGGTAAAACAACAATTCTCCGCCTAATCGCTGGTTTCATGGAGCCTACGAGTGGCTCAATTTATTTTAATGGTAAGAAAATCAATAATGTTCCTGCAAATGAACGACAAGTGAATACTGTATTCCAAGACTATGCCCTATTCCCACATTTAGATGTGTTTGAAAATGTAGCGTTTGGATTACGTATCAAAAAACTAAAAAATGCTGAAATTACAACTCGTGTAAATGAAGCATTAAAATTTGTTAACTTAGACGGTTATGGCAATCGAGAAATCTCTGAAATGTCAGGTGGTCAACGTCAACGTGTCGCTATAGCTCGGGCAATCGTTAATGACCCTGAAATTATTTTATTAGATGAACCTTTGTCTGCTTTAGACTTAAAGCTTCGTACAGAAATGCAATATGAACTACGCGAATTACAACAACGACTAGGTAAAACTTTCGTTTTCGTTACACATGATCAAGAAGAAGCATTAGCAATGTCGGATGAAATTTTCGTTTTAAACGAGGGAAATATTCAACAAAGTGGTACACCAGTTGATATTTATGATGAACCTATTAACCGATTCGTTGCAGATTTCATCGGTGAATCAAATATAGTGCCTGGTACGATGATTGAAGACTTTGTCGTGAATTTCGCTGGCAAAACATTCGAATGTGTCGACCAAGGCTTAAATCCAAATGAAAAAATAGATATCGTAATTCGACCTGAAGATTTGGAAATTACGTCACTTGAAAAAGGTAAGTTAGAAGTAACTGTAGATACACAATTATTCCGCGGCGTACATTATGAATTATCTACCTATGATGGAGATGGAAACGAATGGCTTGTACACTCATTAAAAAAAGCAACAGTTGGTACGAAAATCGGACTAGATTTTGATCCTGAAGCCATTCACGTTATGCGTCTAAACGAAACAGAGGAAGACTTTGACAAACGTTTAGAATCATATGGAGATGAAGAAGATGAGAAATAAAAAAAATAGTTCAATTACGCTCATTCCGTACTATTTGTGGATTGCGCTCTTTGTAATTGCACCAATTATATTGGTTGTGTATTACTCACTGCTTGATTTAAATGGGAATTTCACATTAGCAAACTATCAAAACTTCTTTACGGGCGTTTATTTGAAAATGACGTTAAGTTCGTTTTGGTACGCGTTTCTGATTACACTATTCTCATTATTAGTATCTTATCCTACAGCTTATTTAATTACTAAAACAAAGCAAAAACAACTTTGGCTAATATTAATTATTATTCCATCATGGATTAACTTACTTTTAAAAACGTATGCTTTCATTGGAATTTTCGGCATGAGTGGTCCAATTAATGCATTTTTGAAAATAATCGGCATTCCAGAACAACAAATACTATTTACTGATATGAGTTTTGTTTTTGTAGCTGTTTATATTTTCATTCCGTTTATGATTTTACCGATTTTCAATGCACTGGATAAACTAAATCCAGCACTTATTTATGCTTCTCGCGATTTAGGTGCTTCTAAACTAACTACATTCCGTAGAGTTATATTACCACTTACAATGAACGGTATTAAATCAGGAGTTCAAGCTGTATTCATCCCTGCATTATCTCTATTCATGATTACTCGACTCATTGCAGGTAATCGCGTTATTACACTTGGTACTGCAATTGAACAACAATTTTTGGTTACTCAAAACTGGGGAATGGGTTCGACAATCGCTGTATTCTTAATACTATTTATGTTCATCATTATGCTAATCACTGGTCAAAAAGAGAAAGGGGCATCACTAAATGGAAAAGCTAAGTAAAAGTTCAAAGCTCTATTTAGCTTTGGTTTTTGTCGTTTTGTATGCGCCTATTCTGTTTTTAGTATTTTACTCTTTTAACAGTGGCGGAACGATGACAAATTTCAAATCATTTACATTAGAGCATTATATAGCTGTATTTGAAGATACACGTTTGATAAACATTTTGATTAATACAGTTGTAGTAGCATTATTGTCTGCACTCATTTCTACGATAATCGGAACTCTTGGTGCGATTGGAATTATTTCTATGCGCAATCAAAAACTACGCAATACTGTACTCTCGCTAAATAATATTTTAATTGTTAGTCCAGATGTAATTATCGGGGCTTCATTCTTGATCTTATTTACAATGGTTGGAGTTAAATTAGGCTTCAGTTCTGTATTATTATCACACGTCGCTTTCAGTATTCCAATTGTTGTCATTATGGTATTGCCTAAACTGCAAGAAATGAGTTCTTCTCTTATTGATGCAGCACTTGATTTAGGTGCTACACGTCGAGACATTTTAACACGCGTTATTTTACCTTATGTCAAACCAGGTATTTTCGCCGGATTCTTTTTAGCGTTAACTTATTCTCTAGATGATTTTGCTGTGACGTTTTTCGTTACTGGAAATGGCTTCAGTACTTTATCAGTTGAAATCTACTCAATGGCGCGCGCCGGTGTTTCTTTAACTGTTAATGCTATATCTGGATTAGTATTCTTTGTTACGATGTTACTTGTGCTCGGTTATTACTTCATCACAAACCGTAGTAAAGGCGCACGTGGATCGGAGGTTCCGAAATGAAGTCATTAGTACGTTATACAGTTGGCATAATTCTTGTTTGCGCAATACTGATGTACGCTGCAAGTGTAATGGACAAAACTTCCGGTAAATCAGGAAAAGATATTTTAACCATTTATAACTGGGGAGAATATATTGATCCCGACTTACTTAAACAATTTGAAAAAGAAACTGGTATTCATGTTATTTACGAAACATTTGATTCAAATGAAGCGATGATGACGAAAATAGAACAAGGTGGTACATCTTACGATATTTCGATGCCATCTGAATACACAATTGAGCAAATGGAAGAACGTAAGTTACTGCTTCCAATTGATTACAAAAAAATTCCAAACATCAAGAATATCGATGATGATTTCTTAAATTTAGATTTTGATCCGAAGAATAAATACTCCGTCCCTTATTTCTGGGGTACCGTAGGCATTGTTTATAATCCAACGATGTTAAATGGTCAAAATTTCGATAGCTGGGATGACCTTTGGGATCCATCTCTAAAAGGAAAAGTGATATTAGTTGATAGTGCTCGTGAAGTTTTAGGTGTTAGCTTAAACAGTATGGGGAAATCACTTAATTCAATTGATACCGATGAATTACAGGCAGCAACTGATAAACTAATTAAACTGGCCCCAAATGTCAAAGCTATTATCGGCGATGAAGTAACTCAATTAATGGTAAATGGTGATGCATCTGTCGCTCTAACTTGGTCAGGTCAAGCTGCTGATATGATGAATGAAAATGCAGACTTAACGTATAATGTACCATCAGAAGGCTCTAATTTATGGTTTGATAACATGGTTATTCCTAAAACGTCTAAAAACATAGAGGGTGCCCATAAATTTATTAACTTCATGTTAGATCCTGAAGTAGCTGCTCAAAATGCTGATTATGTCGGCTATTCTACACCTAATAAGGCAGCATTAAAATTAATGGACCCAGAAGTAGTGAACGATGAACGTTACTATCCTTCAAAAGAAGTTCGAAATAATTTACATGTGTATAAAAATTTAGGTAAAGAAAAAATCGGTGAGTACAATGAATTTTTCTTAAAATTTAAAATGTCCATACGATAGAATGAAGAAGCTCGGTAGGTGTAAACCTTACTGAGCTTCTTTTGTTGCTTAACGCAAAATCTAACTGTATAATTCTATCAGTATCATTAATTAGTAACACGAAATACTTCTACAAGAAAGAGAGCAATCTATGAAATCCTCTAATAAATTGGCGTTGATCTTATTAATGTTCAATATGTTTATCACCATGAGTGCCGTTGGTCTCATTATTCCCGTCATGCCAACTTATTTAAAACTATTCGGTGCAGCTGGACAAGTACTCGGTTTTTTAATTGCTATTATTGCTTTTGCACAATTTCTGTTCTCCCCTATTGCTGGGAATTTATCTGACCGTATCGGTCGAAAAAAATTAATAGTTTTTGGTCTAATTCTAAACGGTATTGCACAAATTTCATTTGGCTTATCTACAGAGCTTTGGATGTTATTCGTTTGTCGTTTCTTAATAGGAGTAGGCTCTGCCTTTATCGTACCACCTATTATGGCTTATGTAGCAGATATTACAACCATTGACGCACGCGGAAAAGCGATGGGGCAAATTGGAGCAGCTGTTTCACTAGGCTTTATGATTGGACCTGGAATTGGTGGCTTTTTGTCTCATGTTAGTTTGCACTTTCCATTTTACTTTGCTGGTTCATCTTCTATTATTGCTGGCGTTTTATCTCTTATCTTATTACCAGCGACAACCCCTGTAATACAGAATGTTGTAAAAGGTGAAAACATATTCAAACAACTATCTCGTTCATTCCATGCCTCATATTTTGTACTACTTATTGTTGTCTTTGTATTCTCATTTGGAATATCAAACTTCCAAGCGACTTTATCAATGTTCTTAACTTATAAGTTTTCATACACAGCAACTGATATCGCCATATTAATGACTGTTGGTGGTTTTGCTGGAGTGGTCGTTCAAGGCTTTGCATTAAATAGTCTATTTAAGAGATTTGGAGAAATGAAAATTATTTTATTTGGCCTTGTAGTTGCTTCCATTAGTATGCTAGGAATATTATTCGTTAGTGGATACTTTATCATGTTACTTGTGGCGACTCTATTCTCAACAGCAACCACTTTAATTCGTCCGGCTGTAAATACTCTGATTTCAAAAACAGCTGGCAATGAACAAGGATTCGCTGCTGGTATGAATAATGCATATATGAGCTTAGGAAATATGATTGGACCTGCCCTTGCCGGCATATTATTCGATTGGAAAATGAATAGTCCATATATTTTTGGAACAATAATTTTAGTAGGTTGTTTCTGTCTAACTGCAATTTGGACAAAAAGAAAAACAGCACAAGCTTAATAGAACATATGAAAAGGCGGCTCAAATTCGAGCCGCCTTTTTAACGTATTTTCTTATTTTTCAACAATTCACCAACGTTAAGTTGTTCTTCTTGTTGAGTTTCTTTTTTTGTTTTACGAATTCCATTTGGAATATTTCGTAATGTAGTCCAACCGAAGCGTCTTATTGTGATATCGATAAAGAATAATAACATCGCCATTAACACTAACCATTGTGCAATGTTCTGCTGGTTTGAACTTGCTGAAGGAAGCTTACGAAATGCTTCGGCCGGTTCTGTTAGTTCTTTACCATTGGTTTTTGTCGAAAGCTCTGTTAATAACTTCGTATTGTCCGGCTGTATTTGATATTCTGCACTGTAAGGGATTGTCAGTCCAGCCTGATACATCCCTGCATCTTCATTGGAAACTCTAAAGAATACTAATCCAGGTCCATGATCAAAATTCACACGAGTTTTACCTGGTGATAAAGGTTCTTCTGTGATTGATAACTCTTCACCTTTTTCATCTACAACGACTATGTCCATAAAGGCCGATTGTGCTGTCGGGTCTGAAACGATAAAAGAACCGTCGCTTTGCTGTTGAATATTATAAGGCACTTCATTATATGAAGGGAGTAGCTTCGATACGGTCGTGTTCCAAAAATCTGACCATCCTTGGAAGCGAGCCCAATCCCCGCTCCATTTTCCTGTTGTATCCGATGTAAAGGCCATTGTCTTTCCTAGACCATACTTCCATTCTGCAAGAACAGGATCGTCCTTTTCACTTTCTATAATGACATTAGCTGTCTGTTTAGCTGTAGTAGCAATATATGCGTTCATTTTCGGCACGCCATCTTTAAATAGACTTTGCCATTTTGCCCCTCCACCTATGATGGGGTAAAATGGATTGTCTTCGATATATGTGCGGGTCAACATCGAAGTTTCACGAGAGAGTATCGACGGAATTGTTTCTTCATCTGCCACATCATAGAATCGACCTGCTCCTGCTTCTGCTAGATATTGAAGCAAACCTCGATCAGAATCTTGTCCAATTGCAACGGTAGAAAGTGTAATATTCGCTTTTTTACCTTCTTCAATTAGCTGCTCATAGGAATTATTTGTGGCTGCCTGACCATCTGTTAACAAAATAATATGTTTGCGCTGTAACTTTAAATCTTGCATACGTTCATAAGCTAAGCTTAAAGATGTATAAATTTCCGTCCCTCCGTCTGGTGTGACAGATAGAATTTGCTCAATCACTTGCTTTTTATTTTCTAACGGATTTGGCGGTATGATTTCCCATGGCCGATCGTCAAATGCGATAAAACCAAATATATCATCTTCGCGCAATAATTCAACTGAGCGTGCAGCTGCTTCCTTTGCTAAATTAATTTTGTTACCATACATACTTCCAGAACGATCTAGAACAATTGTTAAACCAAGAGAAGGAATCTTTTCTTTCCCCTTCACTTCCATTTCAACAGGCAAAATGGTCTCAATCGGCGTTTTGAAATAACCACCGAGACCAAAACTATTTTCCCCACCAATCATCATAAAGCCCATACCAAAGTTTTTAACCGCCTGTTCAATCATCGCCATTTTCTGTTCTCCGACTAAATGCCCTGAGACATTGTCAAAAATAATAGCATCATAACCAATATAAGAAGACTGCATTGAAGGTAATTCCAACGCGGAGATGGTATCTACCTTCAGAGTGCTCTGGTCAATAACATTCGATAGACTGCTTGATTTCACATCGTCACTGTGTACTAATAATATATGTGGTGTTCCTTGTACTGTAGTAACACTTGTCAATTCATTATTTTCAAGTAATGCATCTTCTGCCATTTTAAGCTGGGCCTTATACTTAATAAGACCATCACCTTTAGCTGTATGGCGGAAAGTAACTGTATTTGAACCACTATCTAACTGAACTTTTTGCTTTTCAATTATTTTATCATTCGCTGATAATAGTAGCTCGCTTGTTGTATTTGTAGAAGCTTCTATTTGCACAGTTAACTGTTGTCGCTCACCTTTATATGCCACTGGCGGTGTTTCAAAGGAAGTAATGGCAACATCTTGTTTTACTGGTTTATCCACTTTTACTGTATCAATTTGAACATTACTATTTTGTAATCGACTAAGTTGTTCTGTTGTTGACCCCGCTGTTTCAACACCATCTGAAAAAACAACAATACGGGTTGCCTTATTTTTGTCTACTACATTCGTTACTAACTGTAAGGCATTTGCTAAATTTGTTTGACCACTGTCTTTTAATACAGGCCATTCTGGTAAATTGGTTCTGTTAGCCGTTAAGCCAAGATCTGTCTGTACTCCTGTAGCAAAACTATAAACTCCTTTAGATTGATATTCCTTACTACTTTCCATACTTTCTTGGATCCAACTGGCAATGTCTTTTTCAGTTCCTTTCATCGAGGCAGAACGGTCTACTAAAAAGACTACTTGTTCTTCTTTTATCGACAATAATATATAAGGTGCACTCAATGCAAAAACGAGAAGACTTATTGCTACTACACGCATACAGAAAATAATTTTATGTTCTTTATTATAACTTTCCCTACTTTGTAACCACGCCCATCCAAAATACAATAGAACCGGTATAAATAACAGTAGCCATAGGGGGTCATCAATGCGTAAATCCATATCGACGTTGCACCTCCCATTCAGCTAGTAATAATACGATGATAAAGAATAAAAACAATGGTACAAGGGATTGCTGTACAAAGTTAGTCGCTTTTTTATCTGCCGTCTCCCCATATTCAAACGATGTTCCTTGTACAATTACTTTCTCCTGCTGTTGTAATGTAACTGCGAAGCGTTTTTCCTCGTTTCCTGATTTGATCATATAGAGTCCTGGTTTGGTAGGTGCGATAAAACTGCTACCATTTTCAAAGCTACGAATATATTCACCATCTTGGGTATAAATTTCATACCCCATTGTTTCTCTATCTTTTTCTGCTAAAGATATAGTACGTCTTTCATTTGGTGAAAACGTACCAATATCACTACCACTACTAGCAAGATTTTCTTTAGCGCTCCATAAAAATAAAGGGAATGACGGATGTAATGGCCAGTCTGTCATTTGTATATCAGCTAAGACTACAATATGTCCTACTGGTGAAATTTGAATAAACGGCTCATCACCAATTGTTGCAACTGTTTTATACTCCTTAAATGCCGGATATAGCTCATTGACATAGACATCTTTAATCGGTGCATAAGCAAAGAGATTAGAATTCTCCGTTTCAACCTCACCGCTGATTTTTTTTGCTTTTTTATCATCACGGCCAATTAATAGTACGGGTTGCTTTTTTTGTTCTAACAACTTCGTTTGGTTTGTCACGATAATTGCATCGTCCTTTGAATCTTCCAATTGTAACGATGGTACGATACTTACTGGGAAATCCATTGCTTGAAATGCTTTTTGTACAAGTTGCTGTAACCCTTGATCGACTAAAATTTTGGTCATATTCTGCTGTACCAAAATGGTCATTTCATTATCCACTTTGTAGTTATCGTTTACTTTCAACTTAGCTGTTAGTACTGTTTGATCAGTAAGTTTATCGAAGAGAACACGTTCTTCTTCATTTGCAGGAATAGTAATTTTCTTATTTACTAACGTTTTACCTGTATCATTAGAAATAGTGACTGTTACCTGCTGTTCTTTACTCGTATCATTTTTCACTTGAGCTATCGCTTTCAACTGGCCATCTACTTTTGTTGCACCAAAACGCTGCAATGAAATGTTCTGTAAGTCATCAGGTGCCCCTATAACAATCCATTTAATATCTGATAATTCCAGTGGCAATTGGTCACGTTCTATAGCATCTGTGAACAAATAAATAACCGCTGATTTCTTGCTAATGAATGTCTGTAAAAAGTCTAACGTTTTTGGAAATTCTTCATTAGCATATGTAACTTCTAATGATTTCACGGCATTTTGAATTGTCTTTGTATTTGTTTCGTTGCGCAAAATAACTTGTGGCTCTGGCCCAGTTGTCATAATCGTAACAGCTTTACCACCTAGCTTATTCGTTAAATCTAGCATTTCTTTTTGATGACCTTCAAATATCGTTTGACCATCTTTCTCTGCTAACATTGTAGCTGATGTATCAACTACCCAAATAATTTGATCACCTGCAATAGACTTCGTTTTCCAATACGGCTGTAATAAAGCGAAAACGAGTATAATCAGTCCAAGTATTTGCAAATAAAATAGAGCATTTCTTTGTAAATGTTGCAAATAAGGGGAAGCCTTCGTTTCCTTCATTACTTCATCCCAAAAAAGCGTAGAGGAAATTTGTTTCTCCACATACTTCTTACGGAAAAAATAATAAATTAAAACCGTTAGAGGAATAATTCCTGTTAATAGAAACGGTAGTTGATTAAATCCCATTTACTTCACCTCACTGTAGCCATTTTGCTTTGACTAGTTGGTTGAATAGAGCATGTTGAAGTCCATCTGCCACTTGCAAGGTTATATGCTGAACACCATATTTTCTACATATTGCCTCAAGCTGCAATTGGTGCCCTTGTTGTTTTTCTTCATATGATCGAAGAACATTTTGCGACATTGATACATTAACGCTCGACGATGTCTCTACATCAACTAATCGCACATCCCCAGAGTACGTTGGCAATTTTTCATCTGCTGACTGTATTTGAAGAAGTCGAATATCCCCAGCAAATCTTGGCACTTTACTTAAAAAAGCGCTCCATCTTTCAAGTGGCTCGAGCATATCTGAAATAATTAGTAGAATTGTTGCATCCCTAGGCAAGGTTTGCAAAGCATGATCAGTAAAGGTTTTACTGAATATTGGTTCCGATAAATCAGCTACTGTCTTTTCATAAGCCCTTTGATACGTGGAACCTTTTCGACGAAATGGTGGTGTTGGCTTATTTGACACATATGAAAATGATAATCGATCGTCTTTATTCAACACCATTAAGCCTAATGCTGTAGAAAGCTGTCTGGCAAAAAGCCATTTCGCTTCCTCTCCCATAGATTTTGTTGTATCAAGTAAAATATGAACACGCATCTCCTGTTCATCTAAAAAGCGTTTAATAAAAAACTTCTCTGTTCTCGCAAAGACATTCCAATCCAACTGTCTTACATCGTCACCTGGATGATACTCTCTAAAGTCAGAAAAATCTAGAGATGCTCCAAAGCGCTGTGATCGGTGTGATCCTTTATGATGTCCGCGTATTTTTGTAGCTGTATTTAATGATAAACGGCGAATTTTACTTGCCCATTCATTTGGCAGCAAAAAATGGGGTTGCTTCATACTACTTGCCCTTGTTTCATTTTATCAAGTAACGTATCTAATACATCGTCAACTTGTAAGCCCGTTGCTTCTCCTTCATAATTGAGCATTAAACGATGTCGTAGAGCTGGTTTTGCTACAGTTTTAATATCTGCAATAGATACGTGATAACGTCCATTGATAAGAGCACGTGCTTTTGCAAGTTTTACAATACTTTGCAATCCACGAGGACCACTACCATACTCAATATACTGCTTTACTTCATCAATCGTATCAGAGCTATCTGGATGCGTAGCAACGACTAAATCTACCGCATAAGAAAGCATATCTTCAGCTATTATAATTTCTTTCACCATTTCTTGTAGTTCAACGATTTCTGTATCATTCATGATTTTTTGTAATTCAATTGAGATTGACCCCGTCGTTCTTTTCATGATTTCCATCAGTTCTGATTTGGATGGAGTAGGAACTAGTATTTTACAAAGGAAACGGTCCATTTGTGCTTCTGGTAGAGGATATGTTCCTTCCATTTCGATTGGATTTTGGGTAGCTAATACAAAGAATGGTTTTGCCATTTTCTTTGTATCACCAAGAACAGTTACTGTTTTTTCACCCATTGCCTCTAGTAATGCACTTTGAGTTTTTGGCGTTGCACGGTTAATTTCATCGGCTAATACCATTTGACTGAAAATAGGACCCTTTTGGAAAGAGAAACGCTGATTTCCATCAGCTGAACGTTCAATAACACTCGTACCTGTAATATCCGTTGGCATTAAGTCTGGCGTAAATTGAATACGTGAAAAAGATAGATCAAGTACTTCAGAAATTGTACGGATTAACATCGTTTTCCCTAGTCCGGGAAGTCCTTCTAATAAGGCGTGGCCATCTGCAAGAACAGCAAACATTGTATAATCGATTGCCTCTTCCTGCCCAACGATAAAACGACCAATTTCGTCTCTAACAGCTTGTAATTTTTCACTCATCGTTACATATTGCTCTGGCGTGTAAGACATGGATTTCCTCCTCTATTTGTTATCAATGGTCGTAAAATAATTTTGAACAATATTTTGTAATTCTTTTGGTAATTGCAGTCGATCTGTTGTTTGGAAATACGAATTTTTATAACTCCCAACAACTTCTTCATAAGGTCGTAAGGATCCTTTATGCACTGGGCCTTTTTCTGTTTCATGAATCTCTGCTGCACTACCCTCACCCATTTTGCCTGAGTCTACCGATGTATCCCCTTTACTGCCAATACGTTCCGGTATTGCTAGCAAATTGCGATTACCTTGACCTTGACCCTGACCTTGACCTTGACCCTGGCCTTGACCCTGGCCTTGACCTTGACCCTGGCCTTGACCCTGGCCTTGACCCTGACCTTGACCTTGACCTTGACCTTGACCTTGACCCTGGCCTTGACCCTGGCCTTGACCTTGCCCTTGACCCTGGCCTTGACCCTGGCCTTGCTTCTGACCTTGACTCTTTTTGTTCTGATTAGGACTACTATGGCTATTTGATTGAGATGAACTACTATTTTGTGAACTATTAGCATTTTGGCTAGAGCTCTGGCTAGCATTGCTATTAGAAGTAGCAGCTTGATTTTGACTTTGACCATTTGACTGCTGATTTTGTAACGCCGTTTGAAGCGATTGAGATAGTGGTTTTCCTTGTTGACTCATCGCAGTTTGTGCATCCTTCGCCTCATCCATCAATCTATCATTCGCTTTTTGCAGATCGGCTAACTCCTTCAATTCCGACTCCGATAGTCCTTTTCCTTCGCCTTTTTCATCGTTTTTAGCTAATTTCTTTTTCTCCAATAATTGCTGCTCTTTTAATTGTAATTCCTTTTGCTTTTTCACGAGCTCACGCAACGCTTCTTCAGATGTTTTAGTGTCTTTTAGCTTTTCCTGTAGCTTCGTTAATTCTTTTTTTACTTCTTCTGATTTTGCCTTTTTCTCAAGCTTTTTCACTTCTTTTTTTATTTCCGAAATGATTTTATTTTCTTGCTCTGCATCTTTTGCAGCTAATTGTGTTGTCGCCGGAAATAATGTAAGCGCGAAAATTGCAACGGCAATAAAAAAGCTACCTAATATGTAGGGTACATGCACGATTTTCTTTTTTCTTGCTTTAAATTTGAGCAACGCTATATCAGCATTATCATCTGTCTGCTTCAATAAATGTTGAAACAAGGTCGTCGATGTGTCTTCAATTGAAAATACTGCGCGTAGTTGATTATGAGGGAAATAGCCATCAAGAGCATGTATAGAATGCTCTTTTGATGGCTTTGTCCATAAAATATAAAGTGTCCAAGAAATGAAAATCATGATGGCGACTACTAGTGCAATTTGAGAATAATAAGGAAAAATAAAGAATCGAGAAACGATCATTAAAACAAAGCTAACACCCAGTGCGACTAGTAAACCCAACTGAATTCTAGTAAAAAAGTGTTCCAAAAAAAGGCTCGTTTTTGCCTTTTTAACTGCAAGTGCTAAACGACTTTGACCGTTCATCGATTACCCTCCTCATTTCGCTTTTTTCATGTTAACGCGTAGTCTTTTTATAGCTATAAGTAAGCAAACGACTGTCACAATTGAATAGAAAATTAAATACCCTGCCCAAATTGGGAAATGGATTTTCGTCACTTCATAGAAACTATCTAACATTTCAGGACTGATTAGTGTCATCATTAAAGCAATTGGATTAATCGTACCCCAAAAATGTGCAAAAATTGATGAACTACTTGACATACCGGTTGTGCCTGACATATTCATCCTCATTGAGATTAAAAAGAAAAACGCTGTGACACCTGTTATAAATAGCATCGAACCATACGTTACAATCATTGAGAGAATTGTTTTTCTTAATAATGTCGAAAACATAACACCTATACTTCCAATGGCAAGCATTGTCACAATTAAAAATGCGAAGATAACGAGTAGTTGTGTAGGTGAAACACCACCAAATAAAAACACTAAACTATAAATTGGCAAACCTGCGACTAATAAAAGTACTAAAAATGCAATAGACGAACTCATTTTCCCAAAAATAATTTGGAAAGAAGATTGTGCTGTCGTCAGTAGAATACTCAAGGTTTGCTTTTCACGCTCAGAACTAATTGAACCAGCTGTCATACCTGGTGTAATAAATAAAATGAGCGCCAATTGTACAAACGTTAACAAGCTAAATAACAGAACACTTTCCTGTGGATTTATAAAACCACTAATGTTAAACTCCATTGATACAAAAATAAAACCAAAAACAAAAATACTAAGAGCTAATAAATAAAACATGATACCTGAAAAGCTTTTAAAGGAGCGAAATCTCAGCTTAAGCTCTTTTATAAGTACGGGATTTGTGAACAGTGATTTCACGCTTCATCTACTCCCTTCGTTATAGCCATAAAGACATCTTCTAAGTCTTTTTCCTCTTCCACAAATGACAGAATTGGAATATTTGCTAATATTGCTTTTTTCAATAGCTCTATTTGCTCTTCATCTGATCCTCGATAACGGAAACATAACTTCTCGTCAGTTACTTCAATTCCTGTTATAAAAGGATCTTCTTCAAAGAAACTTACAGCTTTTTCAAAAGAATCTTTTAGCTTTACATTCAACACTTTTTCACCTTGTAATTGTGTTTGGATGGCTGATACTGATCCATGTGCAATTAATTTCCCATTATCAATAACACCAATTTCATCACACATTTCCGCAAGCTCAGGGAGAATATGCGAAGAAATTAATATTGTCTTACCCATTGATTTTAGCTGTTTCAAAATATCACGCATCTCTATTCGAGCACGGGGGTCTAACCCCGATGCAGGTTCATCCAAAATAAGAACTTTAGGATCATGTATAAGCGTTCTAGCCAAACAAAGGCGCTGCTTCATGCCACGTGATAATACATCTACATATTCATAGCGTTTATGTGTTAAATTGACTAGTTCTAATAATTGAGGAATTAACTTCTCTCGCTCTGCTGCTGGAATACCATAACTTGAACCAAAAAAATCCAAATATTCATCTGCTTTCAATTGGTCATAGACACCAAAGAAGTCAGGCATATACCCAATTAGTTTACGGATATCCTCAGATTGTTTCGTTACACTTTTACCATCAATCCATGCATCACCTGCCGTGGGTTGCAAAAGTGTTGATAAAATTGAAAATGTCGTTGACTTGCCTGCTCCATTTGCTCCAACAAAACCAAATACTGTTCCTTCACCAATTGAGAGATCCAGTCCTTGTAAAGCATAAAAGGAACCGTATTTTTTTGTTAGTCCTTTAATTTCTATCATTTTTGGACCTCCCCTTTCAATTGCAACTCTGGTAACACAGTCCTATTATCATTATATTTCCCAACATTCTTAATTAATTTATAAATTACATGCCCATCTTTTGAAATATAATGCGAAACGTCTTTGTCTACTATAAATCTTGCATCAGATATTTCTTCAAACTTATCTTTTTTCACATTATACAAATTGATTGTTAAAGTTTGCATATCCGTATTGGCAAGTTGTAATTCTGTCCACTTTACTTTTTTATCTAATATGGAATGTGGTATCGTCCAATTCACATCATATTCACCATCATCTAAATACCAAGAATTTATATCCTCAAAGGTTTGTTCAACATAGCCTCCCATTGTTGAATTAATCTCTTTAGTCATTGCATTTGCTGGTAATACGAAATCACCCGATAAATTTGTTTTCGGATTAAAATTTTGGACTAGTAAACTCAAAGAAGTTCTCTCAGCTTTTTGAGTTTTTAATTCAATTGGTAACAATACTTCATCTACCCATGCCACTATAGCAGGTTGATCATTACCATCTAATAATTGATAAGCTAAGTTTCGAGCACTCTGCTTACGATTTTTTAAAACCTCTTTTTTATTTTTTGCTGGTTCTATTCCTGGCATGCCCATCTGCATTGGAGACAATAATATAGACCCATTAATTGTTTGAGTTACTTTTAAAGTCTCGTTTGGTTCAATATCACCAAGTTCTAACCACTTAACTCCTGACCAAATTGAAACATCCTTAAGTTTGAATGCGAAGTTATTCTTAACTGTCCCTTTTACAGCCCCACCTTCTACGTCTAACTGAATGTCTAGACGACCAACATCATTAATTTGCGTATTACCAACTAAGCTATTAACAGCCCAATAACGGCTATTTCGAATCGTTAATGATTGATGGTCAGCAAATTGTTCCAACATGGCTTTTTGATGTACATCATTTAAATTTCTGTAACCTGTATATGTATTAGACATAGACATAGACATTGATGTATCTTTTGGTGCTGTAAATTCAAAATTGCCACTACGATTTGATAACAAAGCCGACGCATAGCTACCTGACAAACTGCTATCATCATTTACTTTAAAAACAGCTGTTTCTTGAATTTGAGGATTTAATAGACGATCTTTTGCCCCGTACCAAAAGATTAATAAGGAAGTCACAATTGATAATACAGGAATAATCCACCATGCATGTCCTCGTTTATCTTTATTTTTAAGTAAGAAATATAGTAAAGGTCCTATTAGAAAGATATATAAAACAACAATCACTAGTAACAAAATAGCGGAGACTTGGAATGAAGGGAATGTCTCATTTTGACTGACTATTTCCCAATTCATTTGGTTCATTACTGATTGTAATGCTTGGTTACTAACTTTGATGGGTACTATTTTTTCAAGAAGTTTTGTGTAATCGTCTTCTTTTGCCAACGGAGCATTTCCTAGAGAAAAGGCAGTTTCAATAACCTCCCCCTTGCCAACAGCAAGTTTAGCAACAAGCGGAGAATGATCTGCTTCTAATATCACTACTGCTTTTTTATTTATTTCAGCTTCGTAAGCTGTTGCATTTTCTTTAAAATTACCGCCTTTTGTTAACGTTTTCAATGTTTCTTTTGATACTGTTCGCTCTTCACCTAAAGTTAATGGCAAGTATTCTTTCAATAAACCAACTTCTGCATCTACATTGGCAGAAGCCCCTATGATTGCTTTGCCACCATTTTTCACCCATTCGATAATTGCTTTTTGTTGCTCTTCTGATAAGTCGGCTAATTTATATTCATCAATAACAAGTACATCACCCGCCGACCAAGATGCTGCTTTTGATGGTAAAGTGAAGTTCGTTAATTGTGCAACATCGATTACTTCCATTTTAGTTGTATTATTCTTGCCAAGTTTAGTGAAGCCCAATAATCGATCCGCATTACTTGTTAATGTGAAAACAATTGGTGTGTCTTCTTCAAGTAGTTGAGGATTGACTTTTGCTTTACCAGTGTATTTAATTGATTTTCCTTTTTTCCAACCACCTTCGTAAAAGTGAATCATTTGCTGATTTGACCCATTTCCAACAAAGGCGTCAGAAAATTGTTCAAATGCTACTTCTATCGTTTTAGTTTCATTTTCTCCAAGTTCAATTGGGATAGCCATACCACTTCCAGTATTATAGTCTTGCATTGCGTCAATAACGATGTCACCAGAAAATGCTGTTCCTGTGTTCTTGACCGTTATCGTAAGAGGTAATCCTCTGTTATATTTACCCTTATTTTCAAATCCAACTGATGTTTTCACATCCAGCTTTGGTGCAGCAGACGCTTCGATTTGAATACCTGGTAAAAAATTAAAAATTAATAAAAAACATGAGACCAGTAATAATAGCCTACTTCGCAATGGAAACTCCCCCCTCTTTCTTCTTTTTCATTAGTACGTTTTTGCCAGCAATTTGGTTGCATAAATAACAAAATTATATATATATTATAAAATAAGGTAAATATTTCTTTATTTAGTTTAAAAATATCTTTTTGTACAGTAAAAAACCTATAGTGCAAAATTACACTATAGGTTTTCATAAACTATAATTGACCGTAAAAATTGTTCTACAAATTGTGTATTAACAATAATCAATTCTTCATCTGGTTGCATAGCTGAATGATGCAATCCATGTGGCGTATTTGCTCCTGTCCAGAACATAGCACCTGGTAAGTCTTTTAAAAAGAATCCAAAATCCTCGCCTGTCATTGCTGGAGGACATTCATATGCTACGACACCAGGAAACTGCTCGGCAAAGCTTAATAAATCATACGCACATTGCTCATCATTTTCCACTTGATAATAAGATGAACCATAATCAATGCTTACTTTACATTCATAGGCTATTTCAGTCGCTCTACAAAGAGCTTCCACTCGCTTTTTAATCAGTTTCATCGATTCTACAGACATCGTACGAATTGTACCTTCTAATCGTGCATCTTCAGCAATAATATTCTGGACAGTACCTGAAGTCATCTTACCAATAGTTACAACGGCACTATCTAGAGGATTTATATTACGACTGACAATGGTTTGAAGTTGAATCATTAGATTTGATGCTGCAACTGTCATATCTCTCGTATTATGAGGATATGCTGCATGTCCACCCAAACCTTTTAAATCAATAAAAAGCTCAGAAGTATTCGCAAATAGCATGCCTGGTCTTGTCGCAATCGTTCCAACTGGATATTCAGGTGCGATATGTAAGGCAAAAATAGTATCAGGGACTAAATCAGGTCTTTCGCTTTGTAGCCATTCAAGCATTGGCTTTGCACCACCTGGACCTTCTTCAGCTGGTTGGAAGTATATAATTATTGTGTTTTCTGGTCGATTTTCTGAGAAGGCTTGAATTAAACCTAAAGCGATAGTCATATGGAAGTCATGGCCACAAGCATGCATAAAGCCTGGATGTTCGGAAGCATAAGACAAACCGGTGTTTTCTGAAACCGGAAGACCGTCAATATCTGTTCGCCAACCGATTTTCAACTGTGGATTCAAGCCATTAATCGTCACGATAATACCTGTTCGCCATACGTCAATTTGAATATATGGCTTCCACAATTTTTCAATGATTGTGAGTAAATACTTTTGAGTTTTTTCTTCCTTGAAACCAACTTCCGGAATTTTATGTAACTCACGTCTAATTTCCAGTAAACTTTTCATTTTATACACCCGCTTATAATTTACGAAGATCTTGCATAATTTCAGTTTTAGATTTCGTCTTTTCATCAATCGCTTTAATGACTTTTGCTGGAGTCCCTGCAACTACAGTATACGGTGGTACATCTTTGGTAACTACTGCTCCTGCTGCAACTACAGCACCTTCTCCCACTCTACAACCTTCTAAAACAACTGCATTAGCACCAATCATTACTTTATCCTCAATAACAACTGGTGATGCGGAAGGTGGCTCAATTACACCTGCTAGAACAGCGCCTGCACCGATGTGACAATCTTTTCCGACCATTGCACGCCCACCTAAAACGACATTCATATCAATCATTGTACGATCGCCAATTTCAGCTCCAATATTAATGACACTCCCCATCATGATGACACAATTATCCCCTATCGTAACTTGATCACGAATAATAGCACCAGGTTCAATTCGAGAATTGATACCTTTTAAGTCAAGAGTTGGTACCGCAGAATTTCTTCGATCATGTTCAACAACAAAATCAGAAATTTGCGCTTCGTTAGCTTCTAAAACTTTTTCAATTTCAGCCCATTCTCCAAATACGACAGCTGAATTGCCTTCGCCAAAAACTTTACTTCCCTCACCAAATGAAAGCTCTGCTATCTTTTCACCTTTTACATAAACTTTCACAGGTGTTGCTTTTTTGGCATTTGCTAAATAAGCAATAATTTCTTGTGCATTCAATTTCTGCATTGGCTACGTCCTCCTACTATTCTGAAAATATGGACTAATTGTACACGAAACATAATAGCGTTGTCATTTCTTTTCTTCCACACTATTCGAATAATCATACAAACATTCAGCATGTTTTTTCACAAGGTCTACAAAGGCTGCGACTTGACGCAATTCAAAAGAAGACTCATAACCAATAAGCCATGTATCACGTGTTAGCTCAAATTCTTCTTCATTGTTCGTCAGCGGGATGGTATTAACATCCTCATGCCCACTTAATGTAATAGAAGGTAAAATGGCATAACCAATTCCATTCAACGCCATTTGTTTACACGTTTCAATTTGATCTACCGTAATTTGTCGCCGAGGATTAGACTTAAAATGACGTTGCCACCATTGTTGTATTTCTTGATAATAATTAGAATCACTTTTGAATTGGATAAATGGACGATCTGTCTCGAAAACTTCATCAATCTCTTCAATTTCTTTATCTACTAAATACAACGTATCACGGAATAAGTGAATCTTCGACCCTTTCCAGTCTGTATGTCCACGGACTATTCCTACATGTGCCTCCCCATCATATAGAGACTTAACAATTTCTGAGCTCCAACCAGTGTTCAGTGAAATTTTCGCTTCAGGATATTGTGTCATAAAATCCTTCAATACTTTAGGTAACCATGTATGCCCTACAATCGAAGCACATGCTATTTTCAATGTACCGTGTACTTTTGAATTCAACGACTGAATCATTTCATAAATCTCTTCTTTTTTAGCAATTGTATCAATCGCATATTGTATAACCAACTCCCCTGCTGGTGTTGGTGTTAATCCCTTCTGTGAGCGTAAAAACAACTGTGCTCCCCAATCTTTTTCAATGGATTGTAAACGTTGGGAAAGTGCCGGTTGGGATAAAAATAAACGTTCAGCTGCTTTTCTCATATTGCCCTCTTCTGACAATACTTTTACAATTTGCGCTTCTGTTGTAGTCATCGAAAAGTAACCTCCTGATCGTCCTTATATGGATTAAATCATTTATAATTAATAAAGAAGGTCCCATTAATGGCGACCTTCTCTCATTTTGTCATATTAAGAATTGAATTGATAGATATGTTTTTTTAGCTGTTTTAAAATCACGCGACGTGTCATAATCCCCATGAAAGTACCTTCATCATCAATAACGCATAAAAATGCATGATTAATCACAAGATCTAATGCTCTTTGAAAAGTATCTTTAATGTTTAAGGTCGCGACTTTCTTATCCATTATTTCATCTACTTTAATGTCTGCTAATCTCTCATACTCTATATGTTCCATTCCCAAAATCGGTTCTGTGATCATACGCATACTTAACATGCCATGCAGACGGTATTTTGCATCAAGTACTGGTATAGAAGAATAGCCTGTTTTCGTTAGGACTAGTAAGGCATGCTCTGCATTATTGCCCATTTGAACATGTGCAACTTTCTCAGAATTAATAATAAAATCAGCAATTGGCATTTCAAGGAACTCTCTGCTACTTAAGGACACCATAGTATTCTACTCCTTTTTCTGTTCCTTGGTTCAGAACAGCAAAATACAATTTAATCATATCATAGTCCCTCATACAATTTCCATTTATACAAATAACATTTTACTAAACGCTAATTTTAATTCTTTTTTCTGAGTTTTTATGCAATTAAACTAAAAAAGATGAGAAGAGGGATTTCTAACACTCCCTCTTACCACCTTTTATATCCATTGATATTTCACAACATTATAAACAATTATAATGAATACGAAAACAAAAGCTAAGCCATATGCCCAAATAATTGGATTAAGCATCGTCGGATTATCTTTAACTGCTTGACTAATCGGTTGATCATTATTGTGAACAGCCTGTTGTTCCATTTTCGCAATACGTCTCGTATAAACATAACCGATACTACAAATAATTAATATTACCGCCATTAATGGCCAAGTCCACGTACCCATAGCGTCACTTCCTTCTTACTTGTTTCGCTAAGTATGTGCATTACTTTACTATTTTAGTCGTTAGAAAGGATACTGATTTAAGTGTTGTCCACCATCAAGTGTGACAACTTCCCCATTCATATAAGCTGCTTTATCTGACATCATGAACGTTGCTAAGTCAGCAATTTCTTCTGGTTTTCCTAAGCGACCAAGTGGCACCGACTGTAAAGTACGCTTCGCAGCCTCTTCAGATTGCCATAACTTATCAGCACCACCAGTTCTTTCAATCGGTCCCGGAGCAATCGCATTAACTCGAATACCATATTGTCTTCCCCATTCAACTGCTAGTGTTCTTGTTAAAGATAATACTCCAGCTTTTGCTGCCGCTGAATGAGCAACTCCTGGACCAGCATCCCACGCATAGGTTGCAACCATATTTAGAATGGAACCATTTATTTTGTTATCCATCCAGTATTTGCCTACTTCTTTTGAGCAATAAAATGTACCGTTTAGGACGATATCAATAACGGATTTCCATCCATTTGCAGATAAGTCCTCAGCACGGACGATAAAGTTTCCTGCAGCATTATTTACTAGACCGTCTACTTGCCCAAAAGTATCTACTGCAAACTTTAGCATTCCAGCAACATGCTCAGGTTCTCTTACATCCATTTGAAAAATACCAATATTGTTACCATCGATTGAAATTTCATCCTTTGCGTTTTTTAGACGCTCCAAATCACGGCCTGTAATGACAACGTTTGCACCTTCTGCTACAAACGTTTTTGCCATATATTTCCCCATCCCATTTGAACCGCCTGTGATAATAATTGTTTTTCCATTTAACAATTACGATTCCCCCTTTGAATGAATGTTCATTCATAATTTTACCATACTTCGGAATTACTGTCTTTATTTCAGACCAAAATAAAAACCTCAATAATCGGCTCATTAAGGTTTTTATTATCCTGACTAACAAAAATACATTTCGATAATACTTTCAATCGGCACTGGTCGGCTAAAATAGTAACCTTGAGCCTTTTCACAATTTACAGCTTTTAAAATTTCTACATGATCTTTTTTCTCGACACCTTCAGCAATTACTTTCATACCTAAACTATGTGCCAGATGAATTATCGTTTTCGCTATTGCTTCATCTTTTTCATCTTGCTCAATTTCTTTAATAAATGACTGATCAATTTTAATAATATCAATCGGGTATCGTTTTAAATAACTAAGAGATGAATAGCCAGTTCCAAAATCATCAATTGAAATAACAACACCCATTTTCTTTAATTCTTGTAAAATTGAAAGCGTTTCATGAATATTTGTCATTGAGCTTTCGGTAATTTCAAGTTCTAATGCTTGAGGTTTTAATTCATATTTGTAAATATATTTTTTTATTGCATTAGCGAAAGCTTCTTGCTTAAATTGCTTAGATGAAATATTAACGGCAATTCGTACATCTATAAACCCTTTAATTTGCCATTCTTTCAACTGAATACATACTTGATTTAGAACCCAATCCCCTATTTCTAAAATGAGACCAGATTCTTCTGCAATAGGAATGAATATGCCTGGGGGCACTAAACCAAACTTAGGATTATTCCATCTAAGTAATGCTTCAAAACTGTTTATTTTCCCAGTATCTAGATCCACTTGTGGTTGATAATGAATAGTTAATTCATTTTTTTCAATTGCACGTCTAAGATGGGATTCCATCACTGTTCCATTATTAGAGGTATCATGCATTTTGCTTTGATAAAAGCGGAAAGTAGAAGGAACACGTTCTTTTACGTATCTAAGTGCTTGATCTGCCTTTTTTAATAACTCATCTAATTCCACACCATCAGATGGATACATAACCATGCCAATAGAACCTGAAATATTCAACTCTATATCATCAACACAAAAAGGTTTTTTGAATAAAGATAATATTTTCTCAGCAAAGTACTCCGTTTTTTTTACATCTGATTGTTGTAAAAGAAAGATAAAATCATCACCATTTTGTCTATATATTTGGCTATTAGCGTCTGACAATGTAGAAAGTCTTTGGGCCACTTTCTTTAACAACTCATCCCCATTGTTGGAGCCAATAGAACCGTTGATTTTTTTAAAACGATCCAAATCCAATAAAATTATCGCCATCTGATTACCTTGACACTTGGAAATTCTTTCTTCTTCTTTAAAATGCTCCTTTAAAGCACGTTTATTCCAAATACCTGTTAATTGATCATGATATGACAAATAGAAAACCGTCTTCCCTGTTTCATCATACCTTGTAATATCTCGCATTATTAGTTGTATTTCTTTTACTTCATTATTTTTAATAATTGGAATACTTTTTACGTATACCATTAATGTTCTACCCTCGACATTTTTTATATCGCATTCACTTAATTCTATAGGTTGCTTTTGCTTGATCGTTTGCTCTATCAATTTCACCATCTTTAGCTCACCTTGCTTGGATACAAGGTCTAAATAATGCTTTTTTAATAAAGCTTTTTGTTTATACCCAAATACAGAATTCACTGCTCTATTACTTTTAATAATATGCCCACATCGATTAATCGTAATGACAGAATCCAAATTGTGATCCATTAGTGAGCAATACGGTTCATTACTTACTACTTTAGTTAAAGATAGACAGATTACTTTGTGTTGTGTCGTTGTATCTGCAATTACACAGACATTAAAGGTATGTTGTATCGTTTTCTTCATAATCGTTATCTGCTTAGTATATGGTTCTATCACTTCATCTTTTTGTAATAGGAAATCTTCTAAATTAGTTCCCATTTGACATGTAAAAAAAGGTGATGCAAGTACTTTATGTTCAAATGAATGTTCAAAAAACGTTTTAAACGATTCATTTACGTATGTAATCCAATATTGATTATTTTTACCTTGTTCTATTAACATAGTCATGGATTCAGGATGTAATCTTGACAATTTCTGTAAATAATTTTGAAATTGTTGAGGACTCAGTGATGAATTATACATATAATGCCTCCATTAACAGAAGTAGTCTACTACGTATTATCATAATTGATTTTTATTCGATTGAATACAATTTTATTTATACTTTTATATCTTTTGGTATATTATTCGTAGTGGACTTAATAAAGTATATTTTCACACAGGATTTTTCAACTAATATTAAGAAGACTTTCGTCATATTAGCGAAAGTCTTAGTTTGAATAATTTATTATTTTTACTCTTCGTCTATCAGGACACGATATGCTTCTTTTAAGAAGATTTCCTGACTATTTATACATTTATCTCCATCTTTTTTCTCGTTATAATAATACACACCATTCTCATCTTGAATACGTGCTTTCACATTATCACGGAACTGAGTTTTCATAGATTTCATAATACGTTTTTTTATTTCAGTATCAAAAATTGGAAATAGAATTTCAACACGTTTTATCATATTTCTTGTCATCATATCCGCTGAAGATAAGAATAATTTATTTTCTCCATTATGATGGAACCAATAGATACGCGAGTGTTCAAGAAAACGACCAACAATACTAATAACTGTTATATTTTCACTAATACCTTTAATGCCTGGGCGTAAACAACATATCCCACGAATGATTAAATCTACTTTTACCCCCGCAATTGAAGCTTCATACATTTTCATGATTAACTCTTTATCCGTTAATGAATTCATTTTCGCGCGGAAATGCCCTTTACCATGCTTTAGATGGTAATTTATTTCTTCATCAATTAATTTAATAAACTCGATTCTAATATCATTAGGTGACACCACTATGTGATGGAAATTGGGCTTCTCCGTATAGCCACTAAGGAAATTAAAGAAGTTAGTCGCATCAATACCAAACTTCTTTTTCGTCGTTATTATCCCCATATCCGTGTATATTTTCGCTGTTGCGTCATTATAGTTCCCTGTACCTAAATGGACAAACCGCTCTATTTTACTTTGTCTTCTTCTTACTACTAGCGTAATTTTAGAATGTGTTTTTAAATTATGCATTCCATAAATAACTAGACAGCCTGATTGTTCCAGTTCTTTTGCCCAATGCACATTATTTTCTTCATCAAAACGAGCTTTTAACTCTACTAGTACGGTTACTTGTTTCCCATTTTCAGCAGCGTATTTTAGCGCTTGGATAACTGGTGAATTGCCACTGACACGATATAACGTCTGCTTAATGGCTAAAACACTTGGATCGTTAGCAGCTTCTGTTACAAATTCCACTACTGGTGTAAAAGATTCGTATGGATGATTAAAGAAAATATCTTGAACTAATGCTTTCTCAAAAATGTTTTCATCTGATTCTAAGTCTTGAGGCGGCTGAGGGATAAAACTTTCATATTCTAAATGCTCTCTGCCTTCACTCACAAGTTTTACAAACGAGAATAAAAATGTTAGATCTAGTGGACAATCTACGCTATATACTTCCGCTTCCCAATCTTCTAATTCGTTCAAAAGAAATTGTAGTACGCCTTTATCCATTTCTCCTGTACGCACTTCTAGACGAGTGAGGGCACCCCATTTACGCTTTTTCAACTCTTTTTCAATCTCTAGAAGTAAATCACGCGCACCTTCTTCATGAATAGTTAAATCGGCATTACGTGTAAGTCGGAAAGATTGTACCGATTTAACATTGTAGCCGTAAAACAACTTATTAATATTCGCACTGATTATATCTTCAAGTAGTACCACTGTGATTTCATTCCCTTTAGATGGTACTTGGATAAAACGTTCTAAGACAGATGGTACTTGTACAACTGCTACCTTTTCACAAAATTCTGGTTCTACATTATCTTGTTCCAAAAGTATAATCATATTTAAAGTTTTACTGATTAATGTTGGAAATGGGCGATAAGCATCAACTGCTACAGGTGTTAATACTGGAAAAATCGTTTCTTCGAAATATTCATTGATAAAATTAGTTTGTTCTCCATTTAGCTCTGCTATTTTGCGCGTATAAACATTCTCTTTTGGTAGTAGTTGTTTCATTAATTCTTTATAAATAGCTGTTTGTCTTGAAACAAGTGCTTGGGTTTTCTCAGAAATTCGAGCTAATTGTTCCTTTGGTGTTAAACCCGATTTGTTCTCCGGTTTATGAAATCCAGCTTTCACCTGATCTTGTAACCCTGCTACACGTACCATGAAAAATTCGTCTAAATTTGAACTAAATATCGCCAAAAATTTCAATCTTTCAAGTAATGGATTTTGGGCATCCTCCGCTTCCTGCAACACGCGTTCATTGAATGCTAGCCAACTTAACTCGCGATTGTTGTAGTATTCTGGTTTTGTAATTTCTGTCTGCTTAACTTGGACTAATTCCATTGTTTACCCTTCCTTATCTATAAAGTGTAGTGTTACTTCCCCTTTAAAAATTCGACTAATATGCTTCTTTTGGCGATTCGCTTGATACATTTCAGCCATAGCATTACCTAATGTGAAAATCTTCAGTTTTACATTATCACCCGATTGTTCCATAGCAATCGATTCGACAATGTTTCGTTTTGAGGCATCTAATGCATAGACAAATTTAAGTAAAGCACCGATGTCTCGCATTTTTTTAAACTCGTCCTTTGAAAACCACTCCATAAATGGTTCCGAATAACGACTGAAATCATCTCTGTTCTTGTAAGAAGCAATTAACGCTAAACGAACACGCTGATCGTGGCTTATCCCATCAATTGAACGATTTGATATCAAGTAAAATGTATGTTGACTTGCTGCATCAACTTCAATGTACTCGCCAATATGAAATAATCTAGCGGCTTGCTTCAACATATGTAAATCTTCCGCATTATACAAAAATGCCCCTATTTTACAAAATTCAAAATAGGCTATTTCCGTTAGCTGCACAAAATGAGCTGTATTTTCTAATGGCTTATCAAATTCAGCAGCTAAAAATTTTGTACTCCTCTCAAAAACATTGTATTTGTTAAAAGCTGTTGGATTGTCTTTTAATATGCGATCAATGACAAGACCTTCACGTAACCCTTTTCGACTAAATTGGAATGTCTCACTAGATACAACATCCATTAACGCTTGAAATACTATAATCACTGGTACAATAATATCTGCTCGATCACTTGAAAGCCCATCAAGTTGGTTTAATTGTTCGTATGTCAATGATGTTACTTCATGACTAATATTTGTGAAGTCCTCTTTTGTCATCTCATATTGATGGACCCCTGAAATAGGATAATCCTTTTTACGTTGATCTAGTTTTGCCATATTACGAGCACTTCCTCCGATGCCGATAACTGGCAACTGAGCGTCTTTCAACCATAACAATGTCTCAAATTTACTTTTTGCAAAGTCATAAATCTTATTACCTTCCTCTTTTGTCATTGTGTCACCTTCTATAAATTGTTGCTTTAATGACACGGATCCAAATGGAAAACTGTGATAACACTGTAGTTCTTTATCTTTGAAATAGGTTAGCTCTGTACTACCACCCCCAATATCGATTGTTATCCCTGATGGTGTTTCTAATGTATGAGCCACAGCAAAATAGCCAAAATAAGCTTCCTGTTCTCCTGATAATAGTTCTATTTTTACGCCTGTATTTCTCCTCATACGTTCAATAATTTCAGAGCTATTCTTTGCTTGACGAATTGCAGCTGTAGCAATGGCTCTTACGTCTATTATGTGATAATCATTTAATATGTCTCGGAAAAAAAGCAAAACTTGTTCAAGTTCCTGTATGCCTTCTTCAGACATAACATTATCTATTTGTAAATAATTTCTCAGGCGGGCTACCGATTTAATATTTTCTACTTCCTTTAATCCTCTTAGTGGATCATACGTATAAAGTACAAGTCGGATTGTATTTGAGCCAATATCGATAATAGCTGTTTTAAAATAAGTCATTGGGGCACATCCTTAGAATTTTTCTTGTCTCTCTATACAACTGAGAGTAAAATTGGTATTATAATGTATATTATAAATTGAATGCTCTGAATTTTCTTCTAAACAAAACCAATTACAGACATTAACTTAAGTAGAAAGGCGGTATTTTATGCAAAGAGAATATTGTGATGATCAACTAGCTACTGCTATTTATACTGTAAATAGACACGCAAAAACTGCACCAGACAACAAACCTCTTTACGAACTAAAACGCCTTGCACTTGAGAAAATGATCCTCGACAGCAGAGCGAAAAAAATTGGTTTACATTTTGTGAAAAACCCTCGTTTTAGTAAGCAACAATCATCCGTACTCATTCAATGCGCAGATTATTTTTTCCATACTCTGCCAAAAAAAGATGACTTTTCTTCATTACCCCATCTAGGACACCTTGATGACAGCTATCGTAATCCCCAAAGAAAAATGAGCTTAAACACAGCTAAAAATGTATTAAAAGACTATTTAGGGATAAAAACCCAGCAAATAGTAAAAAAAGAGATGGGTAGTACTTCTAAGCCTAAAAAGAAACCTTTAGTAAATAATACAAGTTATTTCTACGGACATTAGTTCACTCATAATGATAAAACCGGATCCCTCAATTAGTAAGGTATCCGGTTTTTAGCATTCATTTACTTAAAGGATGTACTGATCTATTTTTAAAATGAGCTCGGCAATCTCCGGTTTGCTGATTTGATCTTCAGCTCCGACTTGATCCCCTTTATGTCTTAAATCATCTGTTATTAAACTAGAGAAGATAATAACAGGTAATTTTGACAATACGGGATGAGTTTTAATTTGTTTTGTTAAATGATGACCATCCATTTGTGGCATCTCAATATCTGTTACGACTAATTGCACAGCCTTTGAAATATCATTTTCTTTGTCTGCTAAAGCCAGTAAATAATCTAAGGCGTCTTTACCATTCTCAAAGAATTCTATATTCATATAACCGGCTTCATGCATCGTATCATGCAGTAATTTGCGCAGTAATGGCGAATCTTCAGCAATAACTATTTTCTTCTCTGAACGCTGACGATCACCTAGTTTCTTTACAGATTCTACACTAATACCCGAATCAGGGTTAATATCTACCATAATCTTCTCAAAGTCCAATAGTAGCAACATTAAGTCCTCTTGTTTGATTACTCCGATGACTTGTGAACCACCACCTTGGTACATATCAGTAGGTTTTTCGATTTGATTCCATGAAATACGATGAATCATCGTAACATTATCAACATGGAAGACAACTCGTTGTCGATTAAATTCTGCAACAATATATTTTTGTTGCTCATTAAAAGCACCAGATAAACCTAATACTTTTTTCATATCTACGACTGGCAATACTTCTCCCCGTAATTGAATGATCCCTTCAACATGCGGATGAGCATGAGGTATAAAAGTAACCGGAATTGGTTGTATGATTTCTTTTACTTTAATAACGTTAATACCAAATTTATTGGAACCTACTTCAAACTCAACAATTTCAAGTTCATTTGTTCCACTCTCTAGTAAAATACCCTGACTTTCTACCATTATGTTAACCTCCTTGAGTCACACTTTTCCTTACTCTAATTGTAACATACAAGGTACATTACTCCTATATAGATTTAGTGACATTCGGGCGAACTCTTAAATGGATGAATAGTCCAATCACAGTTAAAACAATCAAAGTTGATAATGCTACACGGCTAGCAAGCGTTCCATATTCCTTTAGTAATAAAGTTACCGTCCCATAAATAGCAGGACCAATAATTGATGAAACCTTCCCAGAGAAAGCGAATAACCCAAAAAACTGTCCTTGCTTTTCTTTTGGGCTAAGTTCGATAATATAGGTTCGGGATGTTACCCACATAGATCCGAGAGAAACGCCAAACATACTTCCCGCAATCCAGAACATCCATTGTTCTAAGGCAAATACCGCGATGATAAGAGATACAATCATTAACAGTGCTACAAAAGTTATCGCTCTCTTAGCCCCCACCCTTTTAGTAATATGGCCAAATGCAAGGGAACCAACAATAGTGGATACAGTAGAAACTAAGTATAGAATGATAAATTGTCCCGAGGAAAAGCCGACAATTGCTGTTGCATATACAGCCATCATCGCTATGGTTGTTGCAATTGCATCATTTAAAAAGAAATAGGCAATCATAAAAGTGAATATCGCCTTATAAGTACGCATCTCTTTAAATGTTTTTATTATTTCTTTATAACCAAATAAGAAAGAATTAACTTTCCTTTGTTCTTTTGGAATTGGTTTATCTTTGTTAATGAAAAATAATGGTAATGAAAAAATTAAATATAATACCGCCGTAGGAATGAATGCACGATGGAAATCCCCAACACTGACAAATGGATAGACTAGCAAACCAACAATCGTACCAAAATATCCAATTGCTACTCCAAATCCCGAAATCAGAGGCATCTCTTCTTTTGTCCCTAAATCTGGCATCATGGCATCATAGAATACTAAGCTTGAATTAAAGAAGAACTTCGCTATGACAAAACTTGCAACAACTAAAAACAGACTCATTGGTACTCCACTAAATGTAGTATCTGTTTGCCAGTAACTAAATACCCCCATCATGAAAGTGAAAATTATAGAAATCGATGCGAACCATACGATAAACCTCTTTTCTTACCTCCAGTCAAGTAATTTTGAAAGAATTTTATTGGAATATATGATTTTGATTTAGGTGGTAGGGGTACCCCTACCACCTAAATCAAAATTGCGCATATCAAAAAGACCCT